>NZ_VZZS01000041.1:0-63241 GCF_009650575.1 Pseudomonas sp. MNR3A
GCAACGCGACCACCAGGATCCACACCGTCGTGAGGATGCTGGCCGCGAGGGTTTCGCGCCCACCCAGCAGGCGCGTCAACAAGCGCATCAGCGGCCAGCTGGCAAAGGCCAGGATCGCCCCCCAGAGTAGCGCCGAGATGAACGGCGCCATGACCCACAAGGCGGCGCCCAACAGCGCCAGCAACAGAATCTGGACCAGCAGACGGTCATTGTTGGCCATGATGGCCCTCGTTCAACGAATCAGTTCCAGATGCAGGCCCTCGGTAGGCGCCGTACCCACTTCGAGACGGGCACTGCGTACACCGGCCTTGACCAGTTGCTCGCGCCAGGCTTCGGCCGCCTGGCCGCTGAGGCTGGCACGCAGGGTGCTGTCCAGGTTCAGGCTGCGGGCCAGCAGCGAAACCCACGCAGGCTGTGGTGCGCTCAGGTCAGGGTAGTCGAGCTTGCCGGTATCGCGCATCTCACGCAGCACCGTGGCGGGTGTCGGCAGCACTTCGCCCAGCGGGCTGTCAGCGACGAATTCCTCGACATGCAGGTAGGCGCGGCGATTGCCGCGGGTGACGCTGTACAGGGCGACCAGCGTGTCGGCCTCTTCGGCCGAGCGGCGCAAAAGAATGAAGGCCTGCTGCTCGTCGCCACCATTGAGACGGGCGTTGTTGAACACATCGTTGGCCCAGATGCTGGCCTCGCCGCAGTCACGGCCCTGGCACCAGAACAGCGGATAGCCACCGTCGCGCTGCAGCTCCTCACGTGCGCTGGTAAAGGCTTCGCGGGCAGTGCGCTCCACCGGCAGTTCGTAGGTGACCGAGCTGACCTGGCCACGGCTCTCGACCTTGCCCTCGACGCGCAGGCGACCGCTGATCTTGCGTACCGGGCCCATGGGGTAGACCCTCTCCCCCTCCACGACCGGACGCTGGTCGACCACCTTGGCATCGGCCGGCACCGGCAGGCTCCCGGCCCACAGCAGCGGACTGGCGAGTGTGAGGCAGGCGGCGATGGCACTGCGAACGAGGAACGGCGCGCTCATCGGCCGTCCTTGCGGCGTCGGGCGCCGTGGCGAAGATCGTGAATGTCTGGCATGTATGGTTGTCTCCCTGTTCAACCCGCCAAGCCTCGACACTTGTCCAGTGCAAGTCAAGCAAAGCCAAAGAAGCGATTGAAACAGTCTGCGACAAGGGCCGCGCCCTGCGCATCGTTCAAGTGCAGATGATGACCACCGGGCAAGGTCACCTGCTCGAAGGGTAGCTGCTCCAGCAGAGTTGTGTGGCGCGCCAGCATGCCGTCCTCGGCGATCACCAGGCAGGTCGGGCAGTTCACCCGGCGCACAAAGGCCATGGCTTGCGCCTCGTTCAGGCGCACTGGCGACGGCAAGGTCAGGCGACTGTCGCTGCGCCAACTGTAACCGCCAGGCACCGGCATGAGCCCACGCTGGGCGAGCAGCTCGGCAGCTTCGCGGCTGACTGCGACCATGCCCTTCATCCGCGCCTGCACGCCCTCTTCCAGGCTCGGGTACACCGACTTGCGCTTGCCATCCAGGCGCAGTTGCGCCTGCAGTGCCATACCCAGGCGCTCGGCGGCATCCTGCTCGGCGACCGTAGGCGGGATGACGCCATCGATCAACGCCAGATGGCTGATCCGTTCAGGCAGTGCGCCCGCCAGCTGCACCGAGATGATCGCCCCCAGCGAATGCCCGAGCAGGCCAAAGCGCTCCCAGCCCAGTTGCTCGGCTACCCGCAGCACGTCATGGGCATAATCGGCCAGGTTGTAGCTCGCCCCGGCTGGACGATGCTGTGAATAGCCGTGCCCGGCCAGGTCGAGCGTGACAATGCGCAGGCCTTTCAGGCGCGGGGCCAGATGGGCGAAGCTGTTGGCGTTGTCGAGCCAGCCGTGCAGAGCGATCACCGGCAGGCCGTCGGCAGGACCGAACAGGTGTGCGGCCAGTTCGATATGCCCCAGGCTCAGGCGAATCTCCTCGACCTGCGCGCTCATACCTGGCTCCAGCGATCGAACAGGCCCTTGATCAGGCTGGCAGTATCGGTGGGCCGCTCCAGTGGAAACATGTGCCCGCCCGGAACGCTGTGATACTCCCCCCGCGGCATCGCACGTACCGCCAGGGCGTGGTGTTTGCGGATCACCCGGCTGCGATCGCCACGCACCATGGCCAGTGGCACCTGCAGTTGACGCGCAGGGGCCGGACTGACATGGGGAATGCTGCGGTAGATGCGCATCTCGGTGCTGGGGTCGAAGCGCAGACGCACGCCCTCCTCCACCGTTTGCAACCCGTGCTCGAGATAAGCTTCGAGGCAATCGGGATCGAACTGGCGGAACAGCGTCTTGCTGGCGAAATAACTGCGTGCGCTGTCGCGATCAGGAAACGCCTCGCGCCGTCCTTCGGTTCGCCCGGCTGGCGTGATGCGGTCGATGAAACCGAAGCGCTTGGCGGTGCGGATCAGCCACTGGTCAGCGCGGGTCAGCACCGGCGAATCGAGCATCACCACACCGCGGTAGAGCTCGGGTCGGCGCAGGGCGGCGTGCAGGTGCAGCACACCACCGAGGGAATGACCGACACCCCAGACCGGCGCCGGCTGCTGCGCCAGATGGTGCAGCAGCTCATCGACCAGGTTCTGCCAGTTGTCATCCACTGGAAAGCGCGGGTCGTGGGCATGCTGCTCCAGGTGACAGACCTGGTAGTCCGGGGCCAGGGCCGCGAACAGCTTGCCGTAGGTGGCTGAAGGGAAACCGTTGGCATGGGCGAAGAAGATCTGCTGCGACATGACCGCCTGGTCCGACTGGAGAGTGATAGCCCATTGTCAGCAACCTGCCGGTTGGCGGCAACGTTCTGAAAGGTCATCGGCAAGGGCTATCAGGTCACGTCGCGCTATCGAGGCGACGCAAAGCCCCATTGCGCCAGAGCGATACCTAGTATTTCTGTCAGTTTCACCCGTTTCTTGCCTGGTTCACACTGAGCCATAAACCCCCGGAAACCTGAGGAATTGGCGATGTCAACCGCTGAGGGCAAGCAGCAACTGCATACACAAAACCCGGTCTCGCGGCCTCTGACTTTCAAGGTCACACGCAGCGCCGAGACAGACTACCCCAAACCTTCCGTACTGCAGGCAACGGGCGACAGGCTCGATCCCATCGACGCGCTCAACGGCGCTACCGTAAGGGCACAGTATCCGACCATGCTACCCAGTGACATTCTGGCGGCGGACTGGGCCGGGAATACTGCGGCAGACAGTTGGCAGAGCGACCAACAACCCGGAAGTCTATTTGGGTATGTCGATTTCCAGGCGCCTGTCAGCGTGGTGGCTGCCAGCCAGGGCAAGACGGTCACCCTGCGCTACGCAGTAGTACGCAGTGGCCAGGCCGCGAAATTATCCTTGCCACTGCTGCTGGCGGTAGGAACCCTGGCGCAAGCCCATTTGCCTGCGCCTGTGATCCCCCAGGCCAACGCAACCACCAAGGTACTCGACCTCAACAACTTCACCGGTGATGCACAGGTCAAGGTTGAACCATGGCCATTGATCGCGGTGGGTCAACGAGTATGGGTCCGCTTGGACGGGACCCTCGAAAATGGCTCGACCCATACCTTTTACCTGGCCCGAGGCGCAGAGGTCACCGCGGACCAGGTAGCCGCAGGACTGGACCTGATCTTGCAACGCAGCGAACTGGAGGCGCTCAAGCATGGCTCCAGCCTCACGGCAACGGTGTCGGTAACATTCGACGCCAGCAACAACGAGGGACAGGCCCGAGTTTTCCCGGACGTGCTCTACACGCTCGAGAAGATCATCGCGGTCAGGCCCACCATCGTTTCCGTGAAAGACAACAACGGATTAGAGGTGCCGCACGGCAGCTCGACGACCTCGCCGAACCTGGTATTGAGCGGTCAGGCATCAGCCAACCAGCAGGTCGAAGTGCTCGACGGCGCCAGCGTGATAAGCACCGAGCCTGTCGCAGCGAACGGCAGTTGGACAAGCACACTGACAAGCTTGGGCGTGAAGACCTATGACTTCAAAGTCCGGGGCCTCTACGCAGGCAATCCTGAGTCTGATGTATGGACCGTACACAGGATCCAGGAGCTGGTCCTTGCAAGACCGGTCATTCCCCTGGCACCAGGCGATGTACTACCACCTCAAGCCGTCCCCTCCACCGGCCTGCCCGTCCTGGTCGAAGTCTACGGTGGCATGGCCATCGGTGATGTGGTGTCGGTGACTTTTGCGGGAATCGCTGGCGCCCCGCAGACTGTTGGCAGCGTAAGTCGGCTCACGTTTTCTGTTCCCAAGGCTCAGGTAGACGCCAATGCGGGCAGAACGGTGGCTGTGCAGTACCTGGTCACTCGAGTCTCTGGAGGGGCGGCGGTCCCCTCGCCTGCCGTGAACCTGCGGATCAACGTGGTGACTCCGCCCCTGACTATCGACACGTCGCCCGCGACGCTCAATGGCAGTATCCACCGCAACGCCAACCCAGTGACCAACCCACCCCCCAATGCATTCGTGCAGCGCACCGCCTCCGGCGGGAAACCACCGTATACCTACTCAACGAGCAACGGCAACGTGGTCGAAGTCAATGCTTCCACGGGGCTAGCGGTGTCTTATGGCAGCGGGACGGCGGAGGTGATCGTAACCGATACCGCCGGTGCCCGTGCCAGCTATCCGGTGACCGTATCCAATGTCAGGCGGGTTGAAGGCCTGGGCTCGTTCAATGTGTGGTATTGGTGCCGAGATCTGGCCGCGCAGAGAGGTGGAACATTACCTACGCTTGCAGAATGGGATGCGATGCGCGCTTGCTACAACAACAACCCAGGCATCAATGATCGGGCGTGGAGTGCGGACTCGGCGGGAACAGGCAGACGCTATGCGATAGACGTTGCCAACGGCAACAGGGTGTCCTTGCGTGCAACGAATATCGGTGGAGATACAGCTGTGGGTTGGGGAATATTCAGTCGCTGAGGCGCACTGGATCCATACTACGTACACCAGAAGGCCGAATGCATCGTCGTTATCGGCCTCCCACCACGCAAGCGCAGGACCTGAAGATAAAATCAGGGGGCGACACGCTGTCTCAGCAATGTCATCACACCGAGAGGTGGCAAATCCCCTTCAAGTTCTGCCAGGTTCGCAGTGCTCATATGTGCTGGCTGCTGCAAATGCCCATGCTCCAGCACTCCCACCAGCGCGCCCACCAATGGCTGATGACTGACCAACAGCACATGTTCAAGCCCCAACCGCTCGATCTCTGCGATGACCTCCTCCACCCGACTTTCCGGCGTAAGCCACGGCACGGTGCGTACCGGCTCGATGAAACCAAGGGTGTCATGCACCAGCGCAGCCGTCTGCTGGGCGCGCACAAAAGGGCTGGCAATGATCGCCTGCAACGGCTGGCCTAGCAGTCGTGCGGCGCTGTGCAGCACTTGCTCGCGACCATGGGCCGTGAGGCGACGCTCGGCGTCGGTGTTGGCCCGTGGCTCTGCCTCGCCATGGCGCAGGATCCACAGCTTCACAGCTTGGGCTCCTCGTCGCGCACCGGGTGCGGCGCCGGGGCAACCGCATGCGGCGCCTCGCCTTCAGGGGCACGGGGGCCAGGCCAGTCGGCAAACGGCCAGGGTTTCTGGTCGGTGTGGAAGGCGCCGAAGCGACCGATCTGCGACAGGTACTGGCTGAGGCTGTCGCCGAAGTTCATCAGGCTGGCACTCGGCGCGCCATACACCAGGCGGTAGATCAGCTGCACCAGCACCAGCCCGCCAAGCAGCAGCTCGGCCAGTTGCCAGACCACCAGGAACACCAGCATCCACAGCACCCGCAGGATGATCGACTCGCGCTGGGCGCGCTCGGGCGTATCGTTCATGTGTCGCTCCTTGCTCTGATTTGGAGCCGCTGACGGCTCAGTTGAAACCGCTGGTGGAAATGAAATCGACGTCGGTCTTGGGCTCGGCACGCATCAGGTGCTCGATCACCTGGGCCAGGGTTCGCCCCTCGAACAGAATCGCGTGCAGCCCGGCCACCAGCGGCATGTAGACCTGCACTTCCTGAGCCTTGGCCTTGAGCACTTTCAAGGTATTCACCCCTTCGGCCACTTCGCCCAGGCGGCTGACTGCCTCTTCCAGGCTCAACCCCTGCCCCAGGGCATGCCCGACCTGGTAATTGCGGCTCTTGGGCGAGGAGCAGGTGACGATCAGGTCACCCACCCCTGCCAGCCCCAGGAAGGTCATGGGGTTGGCGCCCTGGCTCACGGCGAAGCGGGTCATTTCGGCCAGCGCCCGGGTGATCAGCATGCTCTTGGTGTTCTCGCCCATCTCCAGCGCCACGGCCATTCCGGCGATGATCGCGTAGACGTTCTTCAGCGCGCCCCCAAGCTCCACACCGAAGCGGTCGGCGCTGGCATAGACGCGAAAGGTGCGCCCGTGCAGGACATCCTGCACGCGCTGGCACAGCGCCTCGTCCTCACTGGCAACCACAGTGGCGGTCAAGGCATGCTCGGCGATCTCACGGGCCAGGTTCGGCCCGGACAGCACGCCGATACGCGCCTGGGGTGCGATCTCTTCGAGAATCTGGCTCATCAGCTTGAAGGTCTGCGCCTCGATGCCCTTGGTCAGGCTGACCAGGCACTTGCCGCGCAGCAGCTCGGCATGTGGCGCGAGTACGCTGCGCAAGGCGCTCGACGGCAGCGCGACGAACACCAGGTCGCTCGATTGCAGGGTCGCCAGCAGGTCATTGACCGGCTCGACGCCATCATGCAGGCGAATGCCTTTGAGGTAACGAGGATTCTCGCGGTTGGCGCGCATGGCCTCGGCCTGCTCCGGGTCGCGCATCCATTGACGCACCGGATTGCCGTTTTCAGCCAGCAGGTTCGCCACGGCGGTGCCGAAGCTCCCGCCTCCCAGAACTGCAACAGGTTGCTGTTCAGTCATATTCAATCCGTTAAAGCCATTAAGTTAAGTGGCGACGCAGGCATTATACGGCTCGTCTGCTACAGAACCAGTGTCGGCACCAGCCTCTTCACAGGCAAAGCCGCCTGCACGGCGCGCGCACGCATGCCTTGCCAGAAGGGATTTATCCGAAAGAGGGTGGCAAATCCAGCGCAGATCACTGGAAAAACCCCCACGGTCGGTTACCATGCCTGGTTTATCCCGCACACAAGGCCGTCACGTGTTCCCAGGCACGCCTCCTGCCCCTCGCCTGCTGTTGCTGACCGCCCTGCTCGGGGGTTCGGCCATGGCCGATGACCTGTTCATCGACAACCAGGACCTGCCGCAGGTTCTGACCGCCACACGCCTGAAACAATCCCCGGCCGCAGTGCCCGGCAGCATGACCGTGCTCGACAGCGAACTGATCCGCGCCAGCGGCGCGCGAGACATCCCCGAGCTTTTGCGCCTGGTGCCCGGCATGATGATCGGCTACGGCGCCGGTAACCAGCCGACCGTCAACTACCATGGCAGCAACGTCAACGACGCCCGGCGCATGCAGGTGCTGATCGACGGCCGTTCGGTGTACCGCGCAGGCCTCGCCACCGTGGACTGGAGCGATATCCCGCTGGCGATCGAGGATATCGAACGCATCGAGGTGTTCCGCGGCCCCAATACCGTCAGCTATGGTGCCAACGCCCTGATGGCCGTGGTCAACATCCTCACCCGCAGCCCCGCCGACAGCCACGGCACGCGACTGAAGATCACCCAGGGCCAGGATGGCATCAACGATTTCTATGCCAGCCAGGGCTTCGGCTGGGAAGGCGGCGATCTGCGCCTGTCGATGTCCGGCATGCAGGACGATGGCTTCGACAAGAACCAGTACGGCCAGGACTACCGCGACAGCCGCCGGCTGACCCGCTTCAACCTCAGCGCCAGCCACACCCTGGCGCCCGACCAGACCCTCGAATGGCAACTGGCGGCCAAGGAAGGCAGCAACCAACGCCCCTACACCTATACCCCGGTGTTCCCCTTCATCACCGGGCGTGGCGACAACGCCGACCTCAACGCCAAGGATTACGCGGGCTCGGTGCGCTGGAACATCGACTTCAGCCCCGAGCACAGCCTGTACGTACAGGGCTCGGCGCAGCAGTTCGACCGCCAGCAGGTATGGCGTGCTTGCGATGCGACGCTGGCTTTCAGCCCCGAGTTGACCCGGCTGTGGCAACTCAATCCAGACTACGCCGAACAAGTGGCGCGCAACGCCAACAACCCGCCCAACAACAACGACCCGGTATTGCAGAGCCTGCGCAACCAGATCAAGAGCCAGTGGGACAACGGCGGTAACCGTGAAGTCTGCGGTGATGTCGACCAGAGCACACGCGAAACCCGCTACGACCTGGAAATCCAGGATACCCTGAGCCTCACCGACACCCTGCGCCTGCTCAGCGGCTTCAACTACCGCTATGACCGTGCCGACTCGCAGACCTACTTCAACGGCAGCCTCGACGACCGCACCTGGCGCTTGTTCGGACAGCTCGAATGGCGCGCCGACGAACACTGGATCCTCCAGGGTGGGGCCATGTTCGAGGACAGCGAGTTGTCCGGCAGCTCGCTGACTCCGCGCGTGGCGGTCAACTACCTGATCACCCCGCGCCACGGCCTGCGTGCGGTGTACTCCGAGGCCGTACGTTCGCCGGACATGTTCGAGAACAACGTCAACTGGAGCTACACGGTCAAGAACCTCACGCCCAACGCGCTGGGTTTGCAGAACGGTGAATACTTCGTCAAGACCCGAGGCCCGGGCAACCTCGACCAGGAGCGCATGCGCTCGCGCGAGCTGGGCTACAACGGCTACTTCGCGGACATCGACCTGAGTCTGGACGTCAAGCTGTTCTACGACGAAATCACCGGGATGATCAGCGAGCCACTGAAGAACAACCAGTACATCGCCAGCAATGCCAACAAGTCCCGCTTCAGCGGCACCGAGACACAACTGGACTGGCGCCTGAGCATGCGCGACCGTCTGCGCTTGACCTATGCCTACGTCGACGCCTGGGCCAGCAACCCCGACGACCGCCGACTCAGCGCACGCAACAGCGGCTCGGCCGGCTGGATGCGCGACTGGGGCCAGGGATGGTCGAGTGCCCTCTTCTATTATGGCGACGACGCCCTCAACCAATACCGCTACGAGCGTATAGACCTGCGCGTGGCCAAGCGCCTGCGGGTGTATGGCAGCTCGCTGGAGCTCGCTGCGCTGTGGCAGCAGCGCCTGGACGACCAGCCCACCACCATCGAGCAGAACCGCTACGACAGCCGCCATCGCCTGAGTTTCAGCGCGGAGCTGGAGTTCTGATGCTGCGCCTGCTGCGCCTGTTGCTGCTGTGCCTGTGGCCGATGGGCGCGCTTTCGGCCAGCGAAATCCTGCTGGTGGGCAGCGAAGACCAGCCCGGTGTGCGCAGTTTCGTCGCCGCACTGGAGGCACGCCGCCCTCACGACCACGTGCGCTTCCAGACCGTGGCGCAACTGCCCCGCCCAGCGTTGCTCAAACCCGAGACCCGCTTGATCCTGCTGGACAACGTCGCACTCGACTGGCGCATGGGCGAAACCGCAGGTCCTGCGGCGCTGGTCCTGCGGGTCAGCCGCGTGCAGGCCGAACAGCGCCTGGGAAAGTCGCGCCCCTCCTACCTGAGCCTGCTGTGGAGCGACCCGCCACTGCCACGGCAACTGCGCCTGACCCGCTACCTGCTACCGCAAGCGCGACGCATTGGCGTGCTGTACGGCCCCGGCAGCCGCTTTCTGATCGATGAGCTGCGCCAGGCTGCGCGTGGCCTGGGTCTGGAGATCGTCGCCCAGGACTGGGCCGACCTGCGTGACAGCCGCCCGTTGCAGCACCTGCTGGGCAACAGCGACGTTCTGTTGGGGATCGACGATCCCGAGTTGTACAACTCCAAGACCGCCAAGAACGTCCTGCTCAGCAGCTATGGCCGACAGATGGCGCTGATCGGCCCCAACGCCGGCTTCGTTCGCGCTGGCGCCCTGGCGAGCACCTACAGCGACCAGGACGACTGGCTGGCAGTACTCGACGACTTGCTCGACCAGCCGCCGGCACACTGGCCCCGTAGCCTCTACCCCGAACACTACGGGGTCAGCGGCAACCAGCAGGTCGCCCGCGCCCTGGGCCTGGAACCCATCGATCCGAACGCCGCCGCCCTGGCCCTGGCCGAAGGAGAACCCACCCCATGACCAAGCGCCTGAGCTGGGACATCCACACACGCACCCAGATCATCAGCCTGGGGCCCGCGCTGCTGCTCACCCTACTGTTGATCAGCTTCTTTACCTTCGTGCGTATCCAGGACTTGCGGCAGGAGCTCAACCACACCGGTCAACTGATCGCCAACCAACTGGCGCCAGCCTCCGAATACGGGGTGATCTCAGGCAACAACGAGGTGCTCGAAAGCTTGATGCGGGCGACCCTGAGCATCCCTCACGTGCGTTTTCTCGAGGTGCAGGACAGCCGCAACCACATCCTGGTCTACGTCGAGCAGTCGGGTGAAAGCGTCAGCCGCGCCCAGCGCGTCGAGGTGTTCCAGGCGCCCATTCGCCTGCAACAGATCCGCCTGGACAACGACTTCCTGCAGGAAGGCAAGACGCCCCCCAGCATTGGCGACGATTACCTGGGGCGAGTGATCGTCGGCATGTCCGACGACGCCTTCAGCGAACGCCAGCAGGAGATCGTGATCAAGGCCGGCATTCTCGCGCTGTTCGCCTTGCTGTTCACCTTTCTTCTCGCCCGGCGCCTGGCCAGGAGCCTGTCCAAGCCGATCAGTGACATGGGGCATGCGGTCGAGGCCATCCAGCAGGGCGAGTTCAACGCCCCATTGCCAGTGGTCGACGATAGCGAACTGGGTCATCTGGCACGCCACATCAACAACCTTGCCAGCGCCCTGGACCAGGCCAGCCACGAGCAGAGCCAGGCCATTGCCCAGTTGACCCAGGCGCGCGAGGAGGCCGAGCAGGCCAACCGCGCCAAGTCCGACTTCCTGGCGATGATGAGCCACGAGCTGCGGACCCCGATGAACGGCGTACTCGGCATGCTGCAGTTGCTGGAAACCACCCCGCTGACCGGTGAGCAAGCCGAATACACGGCCGTGGCCAGCGAGTCTACCGGCCACCTGCTCAAGGTGATCAACGACATCCTCGACTTCTCGCGTATCGAACGCACCAGCCTGGAACTGGAGCACATCGATTTCAACCTTGGCGAGCTGATTGCCAGCAGCGTGCAATCGTTCCAGCACAGCGCTCAACAGCGCAACCTGGCCCTGCACCTGCACCTGCCGCCGGGCATGGACCGCCTGCAAGTGATCGGCGATCCGACACGCATCCGCCAGATCCTGTTGAACCTGGTAGGCAATGCGTTGAAGTTCACCGAGCGCGGCGAAGTGGAGATCGAGGCCCGCTGGCAGATGCTCGACCGTCAGCTGCTCTGGCTGACCTGCGCGGTCCGCGATACCGGCATCGGTATCGACAGCGATCGGCTGGAAACGATGTTCGTCGCCTTCCAGCAAGCCGACAGTTCTATTTCAAGGCGTTACGGCGGCACCGGGTTGGGCCTGTCCATCGCCCGTACCCTGGCCGAGCGCATGGGCGGCAAGTTGCGCGGCGAAAGCCGCGAGGGCATGGGTTCGACCTTCACCTTGGAAGTCCCTTTGATGCTGTCGAGCAAGCCAGCAGCGCGCCTGCTCGGTCACGAGCATGACGCACTGCTGGGTGGCGACGGCCAGCGCGTCCTGCTGGTGGAAGACAATCCGGTCAACCAGAGCGTCATCGAAGCCATGCTGCGCAGCCTGGGCTTCGAGGTCAGCGTGGCACTGGACGGCGCGCAAGCGGTGGAAATGGCCGGCCAGCAAAGTTTTGCGGCGATCCTGATGGACTGTCGCCTGCCACTGATGGACGGCTACGAAGCCACACGCCGCATCCGCCAGCACGGCGCGCAACTGCCGATCATCGCCTTGACCGCCAATGCTCTGCAGGGCGATCGGGAACGCTGCCTGGCTGCAGGAATGAACGATTACCTGAGCAAACCGTTCAAACGCACCGATCTGCAACGCATTCTGCAGCGCTGGTTGCCCGGCCGGACAGCCGCGACTGGCGATTAATGATAAAGTGCGGCAGTCTTAAAGACTGGACAGGGCCGTCGTTGGCCCTGAAAATAAAACTTTCAGTGCACACCTGTACTTCTTTTGCCAGGTGCGCTGTGACTTTCACCACAACGCAATAGTCTACCTGTAGGCTGCCGCCCGGACTCTCTAGGATTTCGGGTTGGCCGGGAAGATTCATCCCCTGCCACAGGGGGTTATTGAGGAGCTCGCATGACCAAACAACACGCCTTTACTCGGGAAGACCTGCTGCGCTGCAGTCGCGGTGAGCTGTTCGGCCCCGGTAATGCGCAACTGCCCGCCCCGAACATGCTGATGGTAGACCGCATCACCCACATCAGTGAGGAAGGCGGCAAGTTCGGCAAAGGTGAATTGGTCGCCGAGCTGGATATCACTCCAGACCTGTGGTTCTTCGCCTGCCACTTCGAAGGCGATCCGGTGATGCCGGGGTGCCTGGGCCTCGACGCCATGTGGCAGCTGGTTGGCTTTTTCCTCGGCTGGCAAGGCTTGCCGGGCCGCGGTCGCGCACTGGGTTCGGGCGAAGTGAAGTTCTTCGGCCAGGTGCTGCCTACCGCCAAGAAAGTCACCTACAACATCCACATCAAGCGCGTCCTGAAAGGTAAGCTGAACATGGCCATCGCCGATGGCTCGGTCAGCGTCGACGGTCGCGAGATCTACACCGCCGAAGGCCTGCGGGTCGGCGTGTTCACCTCCACTGACAATTTCTAAGGGTTATTCGCATGCGCCGCGTCGTTATCACTGGTCTGGGCATCGTTTCGTGCCTGGGCAATGACAAAGCTACCGTCACCGAAAACCTGCGCAACAGCCGTCCGGGTATCCGTTACAACCCGGAATACAAGGAAATGGGGCTGCGTAGCCAGGTTTCCGGCTCTATCGACCTGAACCTTGAAGAGCTGATCGACCGCAAGGTCTATCGCTTCGTCGGCCACGCCGCCGCCTACGCCTACCTGGCGATGCAGGACGCGATCAAGGACGCAGGCCTGACCGAAGAGCAGGTGTCCAGCCCACGCACCGGCCTGGTTGCAGGTTCCGGCGGCGCTTCGACCCTGAACCAGATGGAAGCACTGGACACCCTGCGCGAGAAAGGCGTCAAGCGTGTCGGCCCGTACCGTGTCACCCGTACCATGGGCAGCACCGTATCGGCGTGCCTGGCTACCCCGTTCAAGATCAAGGGCATCAACTACTCGATCTCGTCGGCCTGTGCCACCTCCGCACACTGCATCGGCACCGCGCTGGAGCAGATCCAGTGGGGCAAACAAGACATCGTCTTCGCCGGCGGCGGTGAAGAAGAGCACTGGAGCCAGTCGTTCCTGTTCGATGCCATGGGCGCCCTGTCGACCAAGCGCAACGAAACCCCTGAGCTGGCCTCGCGCGCCTACGACGCTGACCGTGATGGCTTTGTCATCGCTGGCGGTGGCGGCATGGTGGTGGTCGAGGAGCTGGAACACGCCCTGGCCCGTGGCGCCAAGATCTACGCCGAAATCGTCGGCTACGGCGCGACTTCCGATGGTTACGACATGGTCGCCCCAAGTGGCGAAGGCGCGATCCGCTGCATGCAGCAGGCGCTGTCCACCGTCGACACCCCGATCGACTACCTGAACACTCACGGCACCTCGACGCCGGTCGGCGACGTCGCTGAAATGAAAGGCGTGCGCGAAGTATTCGGCGACAAGGCACCCAAGATCAGCTCGACCAAGAGCCTGTCCGGCCACTCGCTGGGTGCCGCTGGCGTGCACGAGGCGATCTACTGCCTGCTGATGATGGAAAACAACTTCATCGCCGGCTCCGCCAACATCGACGAACTGGACCCAGAGGTCGCCGACCTGCCGGTACTGCGTCAGACCGAAGAAAACGCCAAGATCGACACGGTCATGAGCAACAGCTTCGGCTTCGGCGGCACCAACGCCACCCTGGTGCTCAAGCGCTGGACTGGCAAGTAAGACGCTGCTGCGACAACGAAAACGCCCCGACTGGTTCGGGGCGTTTTCATTTGTGTTGCCTGCGAAAGGGTCGGAAGCTCAACGCTGCCTGGGCAGCACCGCAAGGAAATTATCCCTCGCCACCTTGCGCGCCACGGCTTCAGGCAACGCATCCAGAAACGGCGCGAATCCGTGCATCTGCTCGCCGACACTGCCGAACTTGCCCACCACATCCGAACCCAGCATGAATCGATCGGGGAAGCGCTCGACCAGCGCCAGCCACGCCTTGCGGGGCTGGCCCTGCTCATCCAGCAGATAGGGCTTCAGTACACTCCACGACAGGTCGATGTACAGATTCGGATAAGCCTCGAGCATGCGCGCAAGCGTTGGCAGGATGAAGTCCATCTGCGTCTGGTGACGATGGATCTCCATGCTGGTACCGGCATGGGCCCAGATGAAACGCGTATGGGGGTGATTGCGCAGCGGCTCCTCGATCTCCGCCAGGTACAATGGGTTACGCTCACGCTTGGAGGTGATGTTCGAATGCACCAGCACCGGCAAGTCACGCTCGGCTGCCAGGTGATAGATGCGTGTCATCGCTTCGTTGTTGGCTCTCGGCGTGTCTCCGCTGGTCAGTGCAGTGAGGTCATCATGCCGGGTGAACACCTCACCGATGCCCTGCCAGAACCCCGGATGCAAGTCGAGCATGCGCTCAATGTGACTGACCGCGTTCTTGTCCACCGGGTTGAAACCCGACAGGAATGGATGAAAGCGTTTCTGCTGTTCGGCCGACAACTTCTGCACCGCTGCCACTACATGGATATCGGTAGCACTGAACCAGTAGGCATCAGCGTCGTCGCCCGCGTAATAGCGTGGGCGCTTGGGTTCATCCTCATGCCATTTTTTCGCCACCGGGATACCGGAAATCATCGCGTGCTCGACGCCGGCCTCGTCCATGGCTTTCAGCAGTGCAGGCATGCCTTCGGTTTCCTGGAAGAAGTCGACGTAATGCAGATGGGCGTCACTGTAGCGATAGTCGCGCGCTTGCGCCGCCTGGCACAGGCACCCGGATAACACGATGCAGGCCAGCACTCTGGCAATCATGGAGCAGCTTCCTTGTTCCAGTCAGGAACAGGGTAGACCCGCGCGGCTGCAAGACGGTTCAGCACGCCGCCGCGACCCGCTATGCTAGGCGCACCCCCTGCCCGTCCGGAGCCCGACCATGAGCAGCCCCCTGATCATCCGCCCACGTGCCGAATCGGTGGAGGGCCAACCGATCCTGCGCCCGCTGCCATCGGCTCAGTGCCGCAGCGTCGGCCCCTTCGTGTTCTTCGACCACATGCTGGAAACCGACTACGCACCCGGCAACGGCATGGACATCCGCCAGCACCCGCATATTGGCCTGTCGACCCTGACCTACCTGTTCGACGGAGAGATCCTGCACAAGGACAGCCTCGGCTCGAACCAGCGCGTGTTGCCAGGTGACGTCAGCTGGATGACTGCCGGACGCGGCGTGGCACATGTGGAACGTACGCCGGCACAAGCCTTCGCCGAGGGCTCGCGGCTGCACGGCCTGCAGGTGTGGCTGGCATCGCCCAAGACGCACGAACAAGGCGATCCGAGCTACAGCTACCACCCCGCAAGCAGCTTGCCGGTGAGTGACAACCTGGGGGTACGCATCCGCCTGATCGCCGGCAACGGATTCTGCCTGGAGTCGCCAGTACCGGTGCTCTCTCCTACCCTCTACGCCCAGGTGCAGATGCAGGCGGCAACCTCGCTGATCGTGCCGAACGAGCACGCACAACGGGCACTGTACCTGCTCGACGGCGAGCTGGTGCTAAACGGCGACGAGGTAGAGGCGTGTAGCCTGGTGGTGCTGCCAGAGGGCGAAGCAGTGGAGCTGTATGCCGAAGGCGAGTGCCAGTTGGTGCTGATAGGCGGCGCGCCGCTGGACGGACCTCGGCGGATGAACTGGAATTTCGTTGCCAGTGATCCGCAGTTGATCGAACAGGCCCGGGCACGCTGGGCGGCAGGTGACTGGCCGCAGGTGCCGGGGGAGACCTCCCGGATCGAGCTACCTCGCTAGGTTCGGCCGCTTTGCGGCCGTTCGCCGGCAAGCCCGCTTCACAAGGGTGGAGCAACCCTGACAAGCAGCGCTGCACCTGTGGGAGCGGGCTTGACCGCGAAGGGCTGCATAGCAGCCCCAATACACCGTCAGTGTGAAAACACTTCTTCCAGCAGATTGTGCATCGCGCGGAAGGCCCGCTCCGAGGTGCGACGGTCGTACTGCATCTTGCCCGGCACGTTGGCATTCGGGTCGGTAAACGAATGTACCGCACCGCCATAGCTCAACAGTTGCCAATCGAGCTTGGCAGCGTTCATTTCAGCCTCGAACGCCGGCAGTTGCTCCTGGGGCACCAGCGGGTCGGAAGCACCGTGGAGCACCAGCACCGAGCCCTTGATGCGCTTGGCATCTTCAGGGTTCGGCGTGTCCAGGGTGCCGTGGAACGACACCGCCGCTTTCAGATCAGCGCCGGTACGTGCCAGCTCCAGGGCGCAGCAGCCGCCGAAGCAAAAACCAAAGGTACCTACCTTGCCCGGCGCCAGCAGCGCCTTGGACTGCCCGAGCAATTGCGCCAGGGCTTCCTGCATGCGCTTGCGCAGCTCGGCGCGGTCATTTTTCAGCGGCATCATCGCCGCACCGGCCTCATCGGCGTTCGACGGACGCACGCCCTGGCCATACAGGTCGGCGATCAGCACCACATAGCCCTTCTCGGCCACTTCCTTGGCGATTCGCTCGGCACCTTCGCCGATGCCCATCCAATTCGGCGCCATCACCAGCCCTGGTCGCCCCAACGCCCCCGGCTCGTAAACCAGACGGCTTTCATAGCCTCTGCCGGAAACGTGATAGACCAGCGACTCGACGATTACCTTGCTCATCAAACTCCTCCTGAACCTGGAACTGTTCCGTATCACAACCCTAGTGTGTACGGACCCCGGTGCAAAAGGCTAGCCGATGCTGACGATCTTCATGATTACCAGAAAGGTCAGATTAGAAAAAAGCGAGCCTGTAATTGATAAGTGTGAACGGGCACAAAAAACCCGCCGAAGCGGGTTTTTTCATGAAGCTCGAACTCAGGCCGACAGCTCGACCAGGAGCTTGTTCAAGCGACGTACGTACGCCGCCGGATCCTTCAGGCTGTCACCGGCAGCCAAGGCCGCCTGGTCGAACAGGATGTGCGACAGCTCCGAGAAGCGGTCCTCGCTCTGCTCGCTGTCGAGCTTCTCGATCAGCGGGTGAGTCGGGTTGAACTCGAAGATCGGCTTGGAATCCGGCACCTTCTGCCCACTGGCCTCGAGGATCTGGCGCATCTGCAAGCCCAGGTCCTGCTCGCCAATGGCCAGGATCGCCGGGGAGTCGGTCAGGCGGTGGGAAACGCGGACTTCAGCCACGCTGTCACCCAGCGCACTCTTCAGACGCTCGACCAGCCCTTCCTTGTCCTTGGCGACTTCTTCCTGGGCCTTCTTGTCCTCTTCGGAATCCAGCTTGCCCAGGTCCAGGTCGCCACGAGCGACGTCAACAAAGCCCTTGCCTTCGAACTCGCTCAGGTAGCTCATCAGCCATTCGTCGATGCGATCGGTCAGCAGCAGCACTTCGATGCCTTTCTTGCGGAAGACTTCCAGGTGCGGGCTGTTCTTCACCTGCGCATACGACTCACCGGTGAGGTAGTAGATCTTGTCCTGGCCTTCCTTGGCGCGGGCCAGGTAGTCCGCCAGGCTGACGCTCTGTTCGCCGCTGTCGTCGTGGGTGGAGGCAAAGCGCAGCAGGCCCGCGATCTTCTCCTTGTTGGCGAAGTCTTCCGCCGGGCCTTCCTTCAGCACCTGGCCGAAGTTCTTCCAGAAGCCTTTGTACTGCTCGGGCTCGTTCTTGGCCAGCTTCTCCAGCATGTCCAATACGCGCTTGGTCAGGGCCGACTTCATCGAGTCGATGATCGGGTCTTTCTGCAGGATTTCACGCGAGACGTTCAGCGACAGGTCGTTGGAGTCGACCACACCCTTGATGAAGCGCAGGTACAGCGGCAGGAACGACTCGGCCTGGTCCATGATGAACACGCGCTGCACATACAGCTTCAGGCCGCGCGGGGCCTCGCGCTGGTACAGGTCGAAGGGGGCGCGGGCCGGTACGTACAGCAGCGAGTTGTACTCGAGCTTGCCTTCGACCTTGTTGTGGCTCCAGGCCAGCGGGTTCTCGAAGTCATGGCCGATGTGCTTGTAGAACTCCTGGTATTCCTCGTCCTTGATCTCGGTACGCGAACGGGTCCACAGCGCGCTGGCGCGATTGACGGTTTCCCATTCCTCGGCCGGCTGTTCTTCGCCTTCGGCGGCAGCAGCCTGCTCCTTGGGCAACTGGATCGGCAAGGCAATGTGGTCGGAGTACTTCTTGACCACGTTGCGCAGACGCCAGCCGTCGGCGAACTCCTGCTCGTCCTTCTTCAAGTGCAGGACGATGCGGGTGCCGCGCTGCGGCTTGTCGATGGTGGCGACTTCGAAGTCGCCCTCGCCTTTGGATGACCAGTGCACGCCTTCGGCTGCAGGTGCGCCGGCACGACGGCTGAAGACATCGACCTTGTCGGCGACGATGAAGGCAGAGTAGAAGCCCACACCGAACTGACCGATCAGGTGCGAGTCCTTCTTCTGGTCGCCGGTGAGGTTCTTCATGAAGTCGGCGGTGCCGGACTTGGCGATGGTACCCAGGTGCGCGATGACATCGGCGCGGCTCATGCCGATACCGTTGTCTTCCAGCGTCACGGTGCCAGCATCCTTGTCGAAGCTGACGCGAATCTTCAGATCGGCATCGCCTTCGAGCAGCTCAGGCTTGGCCAGGGCTTCGAAACGCAGCTTGTCGGCAGCGTCAGAGGCGTTGGAGATCAGCTCGCGCAGGAAGATCTCCTTGTTCGAGTACAGCGAATGGATCATGAGGTGCAGCAGCTGCTTGACCTCGGTCTGGAAGCCCAGGGTTTCTTTTTGAGTCTCCACACTCATCGTCTTCAAACTCCGATCTGTTGGTCATTGCACCCGACGGCAATTACGCATGGCCGGGCAGATGTTCAGCAGATGGGGGCATGTCCGACTATTTCAAGGGCTTATGCGGTTCGATCTTGAAATGCGCCCGGGCAGTGGCGATAGGCGAGTCGCGATCGCCTTGCCAGGCGGTAATCGCCACGTTGGTCACTCGACGGCCCTGGCGCCATAGTTGGCACTGGGCAAAAGTGTCGCGGTAGTGCCCGGCGCGCAGGTAGTCGATGGAGAAGTCGATGATCTTGGGAATGCTCAGGCTCTCGCTGAAAATCAGCAGATAGAGCGCTGCCGAAAGCTCCATGAAACCCGCAATGACACCCCCATGGATGGCCGGCAGCAAAGGGTTGCCGATGTTGTCCTGATTGGCCGGCAGGCGGAACAGCAGGTCATCGCCCTGGCGCTCGCATTCGATGCCGATAAGCGCAGCGTAGGGAATCAGCGCCAGCAACGGCGCATAGTCGCCGCGGGCGTGGGCCTGAGTCAGCTGCTTGCGAACTTCCTCGGGAATCATGCCCTGCCCTCCTTGAGGCCGCTGCCGAAACGGATACCACCACGGGCTTCCTGCCCAAGACGCATGAAGGTGCCAACCACCTGACAAATCGGCTGAGCAGGGTCGTCCTGATAGGCCGTGCCGCGGGTGAAGATCACATCACGGGTGACGCGATAACACTGGGCATGGCCATGGATGTCCTTGCCAGGCTGCGCAGGATGCATGTAGTCGATACGCAGATCCAGGGTCGGGCAGACTTCGAACTGCGGCAGTACACAAAGGGTGGCCATGCCACAGGTGGTGTCCATCAGCGTGGTCAGCACGCCGCCATGGACGGCGCCAGTCTGTGGATTGCCAACGATCGCTGCCGACCAGGGCAGTATCAGGGTCATGCCCTCGGCATCAGCGTGATGGACACGCATCTGCAACACCTGGCAATGCCTGAGCGCTGAAAGAAAACGTCCAGCCATCGCCATCAAGGCCGTCTCACTCATGGTCCGCGTACTCCTTGCCGACTCGACATTTCACAAATCAACGGAAAAGTCGATATAGAACGGGGTGTTATATATCTGCAACCTGCGTTGAACTTATGGCTAGCGGATGGACTCGAAGGTTTCAAGTAAGTTATTCCACCAAGGAGAAACACCCCATGCGTAAACCTTTTGCTTTTGCTCTGATGCTGGCCGCTGCCATGGGCCTGGCTGCTTGCGACAAGGCGAGCGAAGACAAAGCCCAGGACGCACAGCAACATGCCGAGCAAGCCCAGGAGAAGATGGGCGAGGCTCAGGATAAAGTGAACGAGGCCGCCAAGGAAAACGCCGAAGCCGCCAAAGATCAGGCCGAAGCGCAGCAGAAAGCCGCCGAGGAAGCCCAGCCTTCCACTCCGGCACCTTCCACTGCTCCGGCCGAACCTGCCAAGCAGTAATTATGCTGAACGGAAAAACCCGACTTGCGTCGGGTTTTTTTTTGCCTGCAACTAACTGATGAAACGCTTCAGTCAGTGTCTATCAATTCATATGTACCGAAGTGTCCTTGCCCGCTTCGCTCTGCACACTTTCGGTGGGTGTGAAGACCATCACTTCCAGTACATGGGAGTGGAACTCCCTTCGGTACAGAATGAATACGACTCCGATACTCAGCACCATGAACATCCACGGACTGACGAACCAACTGAGCATGGCCATGCCGAAGTAATACGAGCGCAGCCCCAGGTTGAACTGGTTGGCCGCCAGCGAAAGCACCCTCGCCGCGCGTGAAGCGAAGGCTTTGCGCTCCAGCTCGCTGACCTGCCGCTCACCGATCATCGGCGCCGAACCCACCAACACCGCAGCGAAATTGTATTGGCGCATGCACCAACTGAAGGTGAAGAAGGCATAGACGAACACCAGCGCCAGGCACAGCAGCTTGATCTCCGACATCCCCTGCGAGGCCTGC
Source organism: Pseudomonas sp. MNR3A (assembly GCF_009650575.1). Taxonomy (NCBI): domain Bacteria; kingdom Pseudomonadati; phylum Pseudomonadota; class Gammaproteobacteria; order Pseudomonadales; family Pseudomonadaceae; genus Pseudomonas; species Pseudomonas sp. MNR3A. Next base: position 21,007 of record NZ_VZZS01000041.1, read on the forward strand.
TGCACCAGCGGCAGGTCGGCCAGCAGCGACAGCGCGCGATCGGAGGCGCCGAGCACGGTGAGGATACCTGCCAGGATGATCAGGGTGCTCGAGGCAAAAAACGAGGCATTGCGCTCCAGGTTGCCGATCACGCTGGCGTCGGCGATGCGGTTGTCGCGCAGCAACATACGGCGCATCCAATCTTCCCGGTAGAGATGCAGGACGCTGGCCAGGCACGCAGTGTCGCGCCCCTTCCAGGTGGCGTAGCGGGTGTAGCCGCCCCAGCATAGCGCGAACCAGGCGATGGCCAGCAGGTTGTGGAGATTGCTTTGGATGAAGGTCATGCAGGGTTTCCGAGGCCGGTGCATAGAGAGATTAGAGTCCGAATTCGACGCTGGCCATCGCCGAAAGGCACACTTGGGCTCTGAAAACCTCATTGCCAACAAAAAGCCCCGTATCCTTTCGGATACGGGGCTTCGGGTTCAAACACCCAGCAAGTGCCAATGGGCTTGTGGCCAGCACCTGCTGCAGGCTTCAACCCATCAGGCCAGCGCCTCGCGTGGCTTGCCGAGCAGACGGTCACAGACCACCGCCGCGGCCAGAGCGATCACCGAAGGTACCAGCCAGGCCAGGCCCTGCTCGCTCAGCGGCAAGTGCGCCACCGCGTCCGGCAGGATGTGCGCCAGGCTGCTGCCCTTGATCGCATCGACCATGCCGAACAGCAGCGAAACCAGCATGACCGGCGCAAGAATGCGTACAGGCGAGTTCCACAGGTCCTTCACGAAGCTCAGGCCCACGACCACGATGCATGGCGGGTAGATGGCGGTCAGCACCGGGATCGAGAACATGATCAGCTTGGTCAGGCCCAGGTTCGAGATCAGCAGCGAGAAGCCTGCCAGGATCACCACCAGGGCGCGGTACGACAGCGGCAGGATCTGGCTGAAGTACTCGGCACAGGCACAGGTCAGGCCCACGGCAGTGACCAGGCAGGCCAGCGCGATCAGCACGGCCAGGAAACCACTGCCCAGCGAGCCGAAGGTGTGCTGCACGTAGGCATGCAGAACCGCAGCACCGTTGCTCGCATTCGCAGCGATCTCATGGCTGCCGGCGCCGAGGCGGAACAGGCTGATGTACACCAGGGCCAGGCCTACACCGGCGATCAGGCCGGCGATGATGGCATAGCGAGTGATCAGCTTGGGCGATTCCACACCGCGCGAGCGAATGGCGTTGACGATGACGATGCCGAACACCAGGGCACCGAGGGTATCCATGGTCAGGTAGCCATTGATGAAGCCTTGGGAGAACGGAGCTGCGACGTAAGCCGGCTGCGCGTCACCAATCGAGCCCGCTGGCAGCGCGAAGGCAGCAATGCCGAGCACCGCCAGGGCGATGATCTTCAACGGTGCCAGGAAGCGACCGACGGTATCGAGCAGCTTGCCCGGATACATCGACACGGCCAGCACCACAGCGAAGTACACCAGGCTGTAGATGAACAGCGCCAGCGGGCTTTCACCGGTCAGTGGCGCCACACCCACCTCGAACGAAACGGTCGCGGTGCGCGGGGTAGCGAACAGCGGGCCGACCGAGAGGTAGCAGACCGCCGCCAACAGGCCGCCGAAGAACTTGCCGATCGGGCTGCTCAGGGCGTCCATGCCGCCACCGACCTTCGCCAGGGCAACCACGGTAATGACTGGCAGACCCACGGCGGTGACCAGGAAGCCCAGCGCCGCCATCCACACGTGCGGACCGGACTGCAGGCCAACGATAGGCGGGAAGATGATATTGCCCGCACCGACGAAAAGCGCGAACGTCATAAAGCCAAGCGCCAGGATATCCTGGCCTTTTAACACTTTCATTTAAGGAAGTACCACACTGCTGAAATCGGGATTCGAGAAGGGATTTCCACATGGATGAGGGAAATGCTGCCCGGCTTGATGAGCCAGACCCGTTTAGCGTGTCGTTCCCTTTTGGGGTACGGGCACAGAGTGAACGCGTAGGTTACAGAATTTGCCGGGCAAACGCACTGCAATGGTGCTGGTTGTCCGATGTGCGTATGTGTTTGTCGTCTGCGTGACCGAGGGTGGCTGGATTATCCTCGGATTGAAACCATCGTCTGCTGGAAAAATCCTATGGGCCCGATCGAATAATCTGAGTTGTCATTTCCGGGCCCATCGCGAGACGACCCAGAACGACAAAGGCCACCCGAAGGTGGCCTCTGTGCGCGTGGGGGGTATAGCGTGTTACTTACTTCTTGGCTTCCCAGCCAGTCAGCTCGGCCAAGGCCTTGCCGATGTCAGCCAGGGAACGCACGGTCTTCACGCCAGCGTCCTGCAGTGCAGCGAATTTCTCGTCTGCAGTGCCTTTGCCGCCGGAGATGATGGCGCCAGCGTGGCCCATACGCTTGCCCGCAGGTGCGGTAACGCCAGCGATGTAGGAAACGACAGGCTTGGTGACGTTGGCCTTGATGTAGGCAGCAGCTTCTTCTTCAGCCGAACCGCCGATCTCACCGATCATGACGATCGCTTCGGTCTTCGGGTCTTCCTGGAACAGCTTCAGGATGTCGATGAAGTTGGAGCCTGGGATCGGGTCACCGCCGATGCCGACGCAGGTCGACTGGCCGAAGCCGGCGTCGGTGGTCTGCTTGACCGCTTCGTAGGTCAGGGTGCCGGAACGGGAAACGATACCGACCTTGCCTGGCAAGTGAATGTGACCTGGCATGATGCCGATCTTGCACTCGCCCGGAGTGATGACGCCTGGGCAGTTAGGGCCGATCAGGGTGACACCCAGCTCGTCGCACTTGACCTTGGCGTCCAGCATGTCGAGGGTAGGAATACCTTCGGTGATGCAGACGATCAGCTTGATGCCGCCAAAGGCCGCTTCCAGGATCGAGTCTTTGCAGAACGGAGCCGGAACGTAGATGACCGAAGCGTCAGCGCCGGTTGCTTCCACAGCTTCCTTGACGGTGTTGAACACCGGCAGGCCCAGGTGGGTGGTGCCACCCTTGCCTGGGGTGACGCCGCCGACCATCTTGGTGCCGTAGGCGATGGCTTGTTCGGAGTGGAAAGTGCCCTGCGAGCCGGTGAAGCCCTGGCAGATGACTTTGGTGTCTTTATTGATCAGGACGCTCATTACTTGCCCTCCGCAGCTTTGACAACTTGTTGAGCAGCGTCGGTCAGGCTGGTTGCCGCAATGATGTTCAAACCGCTTTCTGCCAGTACTTTAGCGCCCAGTTCGGCGTTGTTGCCTTCGAGGCGGACAACGACCGGTACTTTCACGCCGACTTCTTTCACTGCACCGATGATGCCTTCGGCAATCATGTCGCAACGAACGATACCACCGAAGATGTTGACCAGAACGGCCGCGACATTGCTGTCGGACAGGATGATCTTGAACGCTTCGGTAACGCGTTCCTTGGTAGCGCCGCCGCCAACGTCGAGGAAGTTGGCTGGCTTGCCGCCGTGCAGGTTGACGATGTCCATGGTACCCATGGCCAGACCGGCACCGTTGACCATGCAGCCGATGTTGCCTTCCAGCGCTACGTAGTTCAGTTCGAACTTGGCAGCGTGGGCTTCACGGGCGTCGTCCTGGGACGGGTCGTGGAAGGTCTTCAGCTTAGGCTGACGGTACATGGCGTTGGCATCGATGTTGATCTTGGCATCGAGGCAGTGCAGGTCGCCGTCGGCCTTGATCACCAGCGGGTTCACTTCCAGTAGGGCCAGGTCTTGATCCTTGAACAGCTTGGCCAGACCTACGAAGATCTTGGCGAACTGTTGTACTTGCTTGCCTTCCAGGCCCAGCTGGAATGCCAGCTCGCGACCCTGGAACGGCTGAGCGCCGACCAGCGGGTCGATGGTAGCCTTGAGGATCTTCTCAGGAGTTTCGTGAGCGACTTTCTCGATGTCCACGCCACCTTCGGTGGAAGCCATGAACACGATACGACGGCTCGAACGATCCACTACAGCGCCCAGATACAGCTCTTTGGCGATGTCAGTGCAGGATTCGACCAGGATCTTGGAGACTGGCTGACCGTTGGCGTCAGTCTGGTAGGTAACCAGATTCTTGCCCAACCACTGCGCAGCGAACGCCTTGGCGTCTTCCTTGCTGCGAACCAGCTTGACGCCGCCCGCTTTACCGCGACCACCAGCGTGGACCTGGGCTTTGACAACCCACTCGGAACCGCCGATCTTGTCGCAGGCTTCTGCGGCTTGCTCAGGGGTATCTACAGCGAAACCCTTGGAAACTGGCAGGCCGTACTCAGCGAACAGCTGTTTACCCTGATACTCGTGAAGATTCATGCTTTTTACCGTCTTCGTTAGGTACTGCGCTTCGGCGCTGCGCTGTTTCCAGAGCCGCGCCACCTGTGACCGTTAACCCCGGATTTTTCCGGTGGCCCGGTCCGGCGGACATTCCGCGGTGGATCTTGCACGCAAGACCCACGACGGGCAGCCCGCCGTGGTTTTTATAATTAACGCTTCTTACGGTTGGCCACGTGAATGGCACCGCCATTCACAGCCAGCGCTGCTTCATGCAACGCTTCGGACAGGGTCGGATGGCTGAAGACCATCATGCCCAGGTCCTCGGCACTGGTGCCGAATTCCATTGCGATCGCGCCTTGCTGAACCAGCTCGGCAGCCGATGGGCCGATCACGTGAACACCCAGGACGCGGTCGGTCTTGGCATCGGCGATGACCTTGACGAAGCCACCGGTGTCGTTGGCAGCCATCGCACGGCCGCTGGCCGCGAACGGGAAGGTGCCCACGTTAACCTCAACGCCTTCGGCTTTCAATGCTTGTTCGGTCTTGCCGACCCACGCGATTTCCGGATGGGTGTAGATAACCGAAGGGATCAGGTCGTAGTTCATCTGAGCCTTGTGGCCCTTGATGCGCTCGACGACCATGATGCCCTCTTCCGAGGCCTTGTGTGCCAGCATCATGCCGCGAACCACGTCGCCGATGGCGTAGACGCCCGGCACGCTGGTGGCGCAGTAGTCGTCGACGAAGATGTAGCCACGCTCGTCGATGTTCACACCGCTGTCGGCAGCCAGCAGATCAGTGGTCACAGGACGACGGCCGACCGCAACGATCAGCTTGTCGAAGACGATCTTCTGCTCGCCTTCGGCGTTGGTGTAGGTGACTTCGACTTCGTCGCCGTTGACTTTGGAGCCAGTGACGCGCGCGCCCAGCTTGATGTCCAGGCCTTGCTTGGTCAGGGTCTTCTGAGCTTCTTTCGAGACGGCGGTGTCGGCAGCCATCAGGAAGGTGTCCAGCGCTTCCAGCACGGTCACTTCAGCACCCAGGCGAGCCCAGACCGAGCCCAGCTCCAGGCCGATGACGCCAGCGCCGATCACGCCCAGGCGCTTGGGTACCGATTGGAATTCCAGGGCGCCGGTGGAGTCGACGATGACGTTCTGGTCGACCGGAGCCGGCGGAATGTCGATCGGACGCGAGCCGGAGGCCAGGATCACGTTCTCGGCTTCGATGACTTCGGTGGTACCGTCAGCCTTGGTGACTTCGACTTTCTTGCCAGCCAGCAGCTTGCCGTGGCCCTGGATCGAAGTAACGCCGTTGGCCTTGAACAGGGTGGCAACGCCACCGGTCAGGTTCTTGACGATGCCAGCCTTGCGGCCAACCATCGCGGCGACGTCCATCTTCACTTCGCCAGTGGAGATGCCGTGGACGTTGAAGCTTTCTTTTGCTTCCTTGTATTTCCAGGAGCTGTCCAGCAGCGCCTTGGAAGGAATGCAACCTACGTTCAGGCAGGTGCCGCCCAGGGCCAGCTTGCCCTCGGCGTCGGTGTACTTCTCGATACAGGCAGTCTTCAGACCAAGTTGGGCAGCCTTGATGGCAGCAACATAGCCGCCAGGACCCGCACCAATCACCACTACGTCGAATTTCTGGGTCATAAAAGATTCCTTATCAGCTTCAAGCTACAAGCCGCACGCGGCAAGGCGACCTGCTCCGGTCGGGAGCCTGTCGCCTGCAGCGTGCAGCTGCGTGATTAGATGTCCAGCAGCAGACGGGACGGATCTTCCAGCAGGTTCTTGATGGTCACCAGGAAGGTTACCGCTTCCTTGCCGTCGATCAGGCGGTGGTCATAGGACAGCGCCAGGTACATCATCGGGCGAATGACCACTTGGCCATTGATCGCCATCGGACGCTGGATGATGTTGTGCATACCCAGGATCGCGGCCTGCGGCGGGTTGACGATCGGGGTCGACATCATCGAGCCGAAGGTACCACCGTTGGTGATGGTGAAGGTACCGCCGGTCATCTCTTCGATCGACAGCTTGCCGTCACGGGCCTTCTTGCCGAAGGTGGCGATGCCGTTCTCGATCTCGGCCAGCGACATCGACTCGGCATTGCGCAGCACCGGTACCACCAGGCCACGGTCGCTGGAGACGGCAACGCCGACGTCCGCGTAGCCATGGTAGACGATGTCGTTGCCATCGATCGAAGCGTTGACTGCCGGGAAGCGCTTCAGCGCCTCGGTGGCAGCCTTGACGAAGAACGACATGAAGCCCAGGCGTACGCCGTTGTGGGTCTTCTCGAACAGGTCCTTGTACTTCGAACGCAGGGCCATGACTTCGGTCATGTCGACTTCGTTGAAGGTGGTCAGCATGGCCATGCTCGACTGGGCTTCGACCAGACGCTCGGCGATCTTGGCGCGCAGGCGGGTCATCGGCACGCGCTTCTCGGTGCGATCGCCAGCAGCGACGACAACCGGAGCAGCGGCAGCAGCAGCCGGCTTGGCAGCAGGTGCGGCAGGGGCCGACTTCTTGTTGGCGACTGCAGCCACTACATCTTCCTTGGTGATGCGACCGCCTTTACCGGTACCGGAAACGGTCGCCAGGTCGATGCCGTTCTCTTCGGCCAGCTTGCGCGCGGCAGGGGCGGCAACCGGGTCGTCTTCGCCAGCGTCGGCGCCAGCAGCGGCCGGAGCGGCAGCAGGAGCGGCGGCGGCAGCAGGAGCTGCAGCAGCAGTGCCACCTTCAACGATCGAACCCAGGACTTCGTCGGACAGGACGGTGTCGCCCTCGCCCTTGACGATGTCGCCCAGCACGCCATCGGCGGTGGCCAGGACTTCCAGGACGACCTTGTCGGTCTCGATGTCGACGATCAGCTCGTCACGCTTGACGGCTTCGCCCGGCTTCTTGTGCCAGGTGGCAACGGTGCCATCGGCAACCGATTCCGGGAAGGTTGGGGCTTTGATCTCGATAGCCATTATCAGTGTTTCCTTAAATTCGGTTTCAGGTGCGCGAAGGCATTAGACAGTGAACGCGTCTTGCAGCAGCTTTTCCTGCTGTTCGGCGTGCTTCGATGCGTAACCACAGGCTGGCGCGGCAGAAGCGTCGCGACCGGCGTACTCCAGGACCAGCGCCTTGTTGTGGCGGCCCAGGATACGGCGCATGTGATGCTGGCTGCTGTACCAGGCACCCTGGTTCATCGGCTCTTCCTGACACCACACTGCATGCTTGAGGTTGGTGTAAGGCGCCAGGATCTCGACCAGGTCGTCCTCAGGGAACGGATACAGCTGCTCGATACGCACGATGGCGATGTCTTCGCGGCCTTCGGCACGGCGTTTTTCCAGCAGGTCGTAGTAGACCTTGCCGCTGCACAGCACCAGGCGCTCGACCTTGGCCGGATCGATGGCATCGATTTCCGGGATCACGGTCTGGAACGAACCTTCTGCCAGATCTTCCAGCGTCGAGATGGCCAGCTTGTGGCGCAGCAGCGACTTTGGCGTCAGCACGATCAGCGGCTTGCGCAGCGGACGGATGACCTGACGACGCAGCAGGTGGTAGATCTGCGCCGGCGTGGTCGGTACGCACACCTGAATGTTGTGCTCGGCGCACAGCTGCAGGTAGCGCTCCAGACGCGCCGAGGAGTGCTCGGGACCCTGCCCTTCGTAGCCGTGTGGCAGCAGCATGGTCAGGCCGCACAGACGACCCCACTTGTGCTCGCCGCTGGTGATGAACTGGTCGATCACCACCTGCGCACCGTTGGCGAAGTCACCGAACTGAGCTTCCCAGATCACCAGCGCGTTCGGCGTGGTGGTGGAGTAGCCGTATTCGAAGGCCAGTACAGCTTCTTCCGAGAGGTAGGAGTCGTACAGTTCGAACTTCGGCTGGCCCGGGAACAGATTCTTCAGCGGAACGTAGGTGCTGGCGTCCTTCTGGTTGTGCAGCACCGCGTGACGGTGCGAGAAGGTGCCACGGCCGATGTCCTGGCCGGTCATGCGGATCGGGTGACCTTCGAACTGCAGAGTGGCGTAGGCCATGGTTTCTGCGTAACCCCAGTTGATCGGCAAGCCACCGGCCTGCATCTTCTGGCGATCTTCGTAGATCTTGGCGACCTGGCGCTGGACGACGAAACCTTCCGGCAGCTCGAGCAGCTTGGCCGACAGCTCCTGAAGGGTCTTGAGGTCGAAGCGCGTGTCGTGACGCGCGGTCCAGGCATGGCCCAGGTACGGACGCCAGTCGACGAACAGCTCGCGGTTAGGCTCCTTGACCAGGCTCTTGACCACGTGCAGGCCATTGTCCAGCGCGTTGCGGTACTCGTCGATCTTGGCCTGAGCGCGCTCGGCGTCGATACGACCGGCTTGAATCAGCGCGTCGGCGTACAACTCACGGGTGGTGCGCTGCTTGGTGATCTGCTGGTACATCAGCGGCTGGGTGCCGTTCGGCTCATCGGCCTCGTTGTGGCCGCGACGACGGTAGCAGACCAGGTCGATCACCACGTCACGCTTGAACTGCATGCGGTAGTCGATGGCCAGTTGCGTCACGAACAGCACAGCTTCCGGATCGTCGCCGTTCACGTGCAGGATCGGCGCCTGGATCATCTTGGCCACGTCGGTGGCGTACTCGGTGGAGCGCGCGTCCAGCGGGTTGCTGATGGTGAAACCGACCTGGTTGTTGATCACGATGTGCACGGTACCGCCGGTCTTGAAACCGCGGGTCTGCGACATCTGGAAGGTTTCCATGACCACGCCCTGGCCTGCGAAGGCCGCGTCGCCGTGGATCGAGATCGGCAGGACCTTGTCGCCGACAGTGTCGTTGCGGCGGTCCTGGCGGGCACGAACCGAACCCTCTACCACTGGCGAGACGATTTCCAGGTGGGACGGGTTGAACGCCATTGCCAGGTGGACTTCACCACCAGGGGTCATGACGTTGCTGGAGAAGCCCTGGTGATACTTCACGTCACCGGAGCCCAGCTCGTTCATCTTCTTGCCTTCGAACTCGTCGAACAGCTCGCGCGGGTTCTTGCCGAAGGTGTTGACGAGCACGTTCAGACGGCCACGGTGGGCCATGCCGATCACGACTTCCTTGGTGCCGTAGGAGCCGGAACGCTGGATCATTTCGTCCAGCATCGGAATCAGGCTTTCGCCGCCTTCCAGACCGAAGCGCTTGGTACCCGGGTACTTGGTGCCCAGGTATTTCTCCAGGCCTTCACCCGCGGTAACGCGCTCGAGCAGGTGAGTCTGCACGTCAACGGAGAAATCAGGACGGCCACGAACGCTTTCGAGGCGCTGCTGGAACCAGCTGCGTTGCTCGGAATCGACGATGTGGGTGAACTCGGCGCCAATGGTGCGACAATATGTCTTCTGCAGCGCCTCGAAGATTTCGCGTAGGCTCGCTTCCTCTTTGCCGATGAACAGGTCGCCGGCACGGAAGGTCGTATCAAGGTCGGCATTGGTCAAGCCGTAGTGATTGATCGACAGGTCTACAGGCGCAGGGCGCTGCCACAACCCCAACGGGTCGAGCTTGGCAGCCTGATGGCCGCGCATACGATAGGCCTGGATCAGTCGCAGCACTTCAACCTGCTTCTTCTCGTGTTCACTGCTCACGCTCCCGGCGGAAACCGGTTGGGCGCGGCGCTGGTTCTTTGCCAGCAGTACGAAATGGTCGCGGATCGTAGAGTGCGATACGTCGGTAGCGGTGCTGCCGTCGGCGGGCAACTTCTGGAAGTAGGTGCGCCACTCTTCTGGCACAGCGTTAGGGTCGTGCAGGTAGAGCTCGTAGAGCTCTTCCACATATGCAGCGTTACCACCTGAAAGGTGGGCGCTTTCCCACATGCGCTGCATCACGCTTTCTTGCATGCTTGGTCACCCTCGGTTAGGGGACGGATCGGCAAGAACCACGCAAACCTGGAAAAGTCCGAACACAGCGACTAACCACGCCACCTGGATCCTGCAGATTTTCCGGGTACCAGCCCGGAAGCCCCTGCTGGTCTCATATCTTCATAGGTAATGAGCGCGGGCTTTTTGGGCCCTTGCTCGGGTTTTACCTCGGCGCGGGCTCACCACCCGCGCTTCGGCTTACTGCTGGTGCAACATTTTTGAATCAGGTGCCGCTCTGCAGCAGCATGTTACGTACGTGGCCGATCGCCTTGGTCGGGTTCAGACCCTTCGGGCAGACGTTCACGCAGTTCATGATCCCGCGGCAGCGGAACACACTGAACGGGTCATCCAGCGACGCCAGACGCTCTTGCGTCTTGGTGTCACGGCTGTCGGCCAGGAAACGATAGGCCTGCAGCAACGCGGCGGGGCCCAGGAACTTGTCCGGGTTCCACCAGAACGATGGGCAGGAGGTCGAGCAGCAAGCGCACAGAATGCACTCGTACAGACCGTCCAGCTTGTCGCGATCTTCCGGCGACTGCAGACGCTCGATGGCCGGAGCCGGAGTGTCGTTCTGCAGGAATGGCTTCACCTTCTCGTACTGCTTGTAGAAGATGCTCATATCGACGACCAGGTCACGAATGACCGGCAAACCTGGCAGCGGACGCAGGACCAGCTTGTTGCCCTTGACCACACCCGAAAGCGGGGTGATGCAGGCCAGGCCGTTCTTGCCGTTCATGTTCATGCCATCGGAACCGCAAACGCCTTCACGGCAGGAGCGACGGTACGAGAAGCCCTCGTCCTTCTCCTTGATCAGCGCCAGTACGTCCAGCACCATCAGGTCCTTGCCACCGGTATCGACGTCGAACGACTCCATCTTGGGCGCCGAGTCGGTGTCCGGGTTGTAACGATAAACTTCGACTTTCAACATAGCGGCCACCCTTAGTAAGTCCGGACTTTTGGTTCGAAGGCAGGAACTGTCTTCGGCGCAAAGTTGACGCCACGCTTGGCGACGCGCTTTTCACCCGGGTAGTACAGGGTGTGGCACAGCCAGTTCTCGTCGTCACGGTCTTCGAAGTCTTCACGGGCGTGAGCGCCGCGGGACTCTTTACGGGCTTCGGCTGCGATGGCGGTCGCTTCGGCAACTTCCAGCAGGTTCTGCAGCTCCAGCGCTTCGATACGCGCGGTGTTGAAGGCCTGGGACTTGTCGTTGATCTTGACGTTGGCAATGCGGTCACGCAGGCCGGCCAACTGCTCGATACCCTTCTGCATGTATTCGCCAGTACGGAATACACCGAAGTAGTTCTGCATGCAGCTCTGCAGCTCGCGCTTGAGGCTTGCGACATCTTCGCCAGTGGTGCGCTCGTTGAGCTTGTTCAGGCGGTTCAGGGCAACGTCGACATCGGTGTCGCTCGCGTCGCGGTACTCGACGCCGTCGCTCAATGCCTTTTCCAGGTGCAGGCCGGCAGCGCGACCGAATACCACCAGGTCGAGCAGCGAGTTACCGCCCAGGCGGTTGGCACCGTGAACCGATACGCACGCCACTTCACCCACAGCGAACAGGCCTGGGATGATCTGATCCTTGCCTTCGGCGTCCATGGTGATGGCCTGGCCATGAATGTTGGTGGCAACGCCGCCCATCATGTAGTGGCAGGTCGGCACGACCGGAACCGGCGCGACCACCGGGTCGACGTGGGCGAAGGTCTTGGACAGCTCGCAGATGCCTGGCAGGCGGCTGTGCAGCACTTCCTCGCCCAGGTGGTCCAGCTTCAGCAGTACGTGGTCCTTGTTCGGGCCCACGCCGTTGCCGGCGATGATTTCCTTGACCATGGAACGGGCGACCACGTCGCGGCCAGCCAGGTCCTTCGCGTTCGGCGCGTAACGCTCCATGAAGCGCTCGCCGTGGGCGTTGATCAGGTAGCCACCCTCACCGCGGCAACCTTCGGTGACCAGTACACCGGCGCCGGCGATACCGGTCGGGTGGAACTGCCACATCTCGATGTCCTGCACCGGCACGCCTGCACGCAGGGCCATGCCGATACCGTCGCCGGTGTTGATCAGGGCGTTGGTGGTGGAGGCGTAGATACGGCCCGCACCGCCGGTGGCCAGAACGGTGGCCTTGGACTTGATGTACATGGTTTCGCCGGTTTCGATGCAGATCGCGATCACACCGACGAAAGCGCCGTCCTGGTTCTTGACCAGGTCAACGGCGTAGTACTCGTTGAGGAAGGTGGTGCCCGCCTTCAGGTTGCCCTGATAGAGGGTGTGCAGCAGGGCGTGACCGGTACGGTCGGACGCGGCGCAAGTACGCGCAGCCTGGCCGCCCTTGCCGAAGTCCTTGGACTGGCCACCGAACGGACGCTGGTAGATACGGCCGGTTTCGGTACGCGAGAACGGCAGGCCCATGTGGTCCAGCTCGAAAACCGCAGCCGGGCCTTCCTGACACATGTACTCGATAGCGTCCTGGTCACCGATGTAGTCGGAACCCTTGACGGTATCGTACATGTGCCAGCGCCAGTCGTCGTTCGGGTCGGCCGACGCGATGGCGCAGGTGATGCCGCCCTGGGCGGATACAGTGTGCGAACGGGTCGGGAACACCTTGGTGACTACTGCGGTCTTGTGGCCGCCTTGAGCCAGCTGCAGTGCTGCGCGCATGCCCGCACCGCCGCCACCGATGATGATGGCGTCGAAGGAAATGGTTGGAATGTTAGCCATGAATCAGATACCCCAGAGAATCTGCACACCCCAGACGAAGTAAGCGAACATCGCAACGCCGCATACCGCCTGGAACAGGAAACGAATCGCAGTCGCCGACTTGCCGAACGACATAGGCGTCAGGTAGTCGGTGGCAATGGTCCACATGCCGACCCAGGCGTGAGCGCCCAGGGCAACGAGTGCCAGCAGACTGAAGATCCGCATCGCGTTGTTGGAGAACAGAGCGTGCCACTGGGCATAGTCGATGCCCGGGTGGATCGCGAGGTAGCCGATCAGGAAGATGAAGTAAGCCGCGAGAACGACCGCCGAGACGCGCTGCGCCATCCAGTCATAGAGGCCCGAACGCGACAGGTTCGTGACATTAGTTACCATACCCAAACTCCCGCCAGAACGATCAGCACCACGGAGATGACGATCACGATTTTCGAGCCCAGCTTGCCGCCTTCCAGCGTCTCACCGACACCCATGTCCATGATCAGGTGGCGAACACCTGCGACGAGGTGATACAGCAGGCCGGACAGCAGGCCCCAGGTCACCAGTTTGGCCAGCGGACTGGTCAGACACGCCTTCACCTCGGCAAAGCCTTCCTCGGAACCCAGCGACTTGCCCAATGCGTACAGCATGATGGCAAGGCCGAGGAACAGGATGACGCCGGAAATACGGTGAAGAATGGACGTGTACGCGGTGATCGGGAGTTTGATGGTCCTTAGGTCTAGGTTTACAGGTCGTTGGCTTTTCACGGCTTTTTTCACACTGAAGAGCCCCTAGCGAACAGGGCAAAGTTGTTGGTAAGTGTACTGGTCAGGTACCCACCACCGAAGAGAACACGACACCCAGCAGGGCGGGCTGGAAAGCCCCTGGGAGTCGGCTGCCGAGTATAGACAGTTAGGCTGCTTATGACAACGTAAGGGGCTAGCCCGAATAGCGCATTGCCTTTAGCGAACAAAAGGCGTAAACGGGCGGCAATTTCGTGAAAATCATGGGCTTGGAGGGTGTTTCAACCAGCCTTTAGGCAAATTGACATTCGAATTTATCCCTCTATAGTGGTGCGGGCCCTGCGTGGGGGGTCTGTCTGATGATTTCAAGCATTAATAGGAGGCCACATGGCTGACAAAAAAGCGCAGTTGGTCATCGAGGGCGCAGCCCCCGTAGAGCTGCCCATTTTAACCGGCACCGTTGGTCCCGATGTTATCGACGTCCGCGGGTTGGGGGCATCCGGTCACTTCACCTTCGACCCCGGTTTCATGGCGACCGCCTCGTGCGAGTCGAAGATCACCTACATCGACGGCGACAAGGGCGTGCTGCTGCACCGCGGCTACCCGATCGAACAGCTCGCCGAGCAATCGGACTACCTGGAAACCTGCTACCTGCTGCTCAACGGCGAACTGCCGAACGCAGAGCAGAAGGCCCAGTTCGTCAGCACCGTGAAGAACCACACCATGGTCCACGAGCAGCTGAAATCCTTCTTCAACGGTTTCCGCCGCGACGCCCACCCGATGGCCGTCATGTGCGGCGTGGTCGGCGCCCTCTCGGCGTTCTATCACGACTCGCTGGACATCAATAATCCGCAGCACCGCGAAATCTCCGCCGTGCGCCTGGTCGCGAAGATGCCGACGCTTGCAGCGATGGTGTACAAGTACTCCATGGGCCAACCCATGATGTACCCGCGCAACGACCTGTCGTATGCAGAGAACTTCCTGCACATGATGTTCAACACCCCGTGCGAGATCAAACCGATCAGCCCGGTGCTGGCCAAGGCGATGGACCGGATCTTCATCCTCCACGCCGACCACGAGCAGAATGCTTCCACCTCCACCGTGCGCCTGGCCGGGTCTTCGGGTGCCAACCCGTTCGCCTGTATCGCCGCCGGTATCGCCGCACTGTGGGGCCCTGCCCACGGCGGTGCGAACGAAGCGGTCCTGACCATGCTCGATGAAATCGGCGATGTCTCGAACATCGACAAGTTCATCGCCAAGGCCAAGGACAAGAACGATCCGTTCAAACTGATGGGCTTCGGTCACCGCGTCTACAAGAACCGCGACCCGCGCGCCACCGTGATGAAGCAGACCTGCGACGAAGTCCTGCGCGAGCTGGGCATCAAGGACGATCCGCAGCTGGAACTGGCGATGCGCCTGGAAGAGATCGCCCTGACCGATCCGTACTTCATCGAGCGCTCGCTGTACCCGAACGTCGACTTCTACTCGGGGATCATCCTCAAGGCGATCGGCATTCCAACCAGCATGTTCACCGTGATCTTCGCCCTGGCACGTACCGTGGGCTGGATCTCGCACTGGAAGGAAATGCTCTCCGGCCCGTACAAGATTGGTCGTCCGCGCCAGCTGTACACCGGCGAGCCGCAGCGCGACATCACCGCACTGAAAGACCGCAAGTAAGCCGCCCAGGCTGAACGCAAAAAGGCTGCCCTCGGGCAGCCTTTTTCATTGGGCCATTCGACGAGAGAACCTCAGTTCTTCTCGGCCCGCTCACGCAAGCCTTTCAGCGTATTGAACGGCGCATCCACCACGAACTTGTTGGCCAACCACGAAGGCACGCTACCACCCGGCTCGGTGTGCACCTGATAAGTCACCTCGGTGCTGTCGCCCTTGGGCACCAGCTTCCAGAAGCCCTCGACCTGCGCCACGCGCACGAAGCCCTTCTCCTCCGGCAGGTACTTCGGATCGCCCTCGAGCTTGCGGGTCAGGCTGCCATCGGCTTCCTGCACCGTGGTCACGTGCAGGATCGAATCGCGCGGCGTCACCGGCCAGGGCGTATTGAATTGGGTGTAGGTCCAGCTCTGGTCGCCCTCATGCTTGAGCAGCTTCTGCGACTTGCACTCATGCACCCAGGCGCAGGCGCCGGCTACATCCTCCTGCAGCGCCTTGACCTTGGCCAGCGGCGCCTTGATGACGGTCACCCCACGGTAGGCCTTGTACTTGGAACCCGACACCTCGCTGAGGGACACCTTGATGCCCTCCTCGTCCTTGGCCACCTGCCAGCTCTCGGCCCAGGCCGTCGGCGCCAGCAATACACCCATGCCACACAGCAGTACAACGCGCTTGATCGATCTCATCATCTTGTTCCTTTTGTCGAAGATCCAAACGTCACGCCGCCGTCATCTGCTCCAGCCAGCCAATGATCCTGATCGCATCGTCGCGATCACTGCCGCAGACATCCACCTCGGCCTTGAACCCGCCACAGACCTTTGGCCGTTCGGGCTTGCCGAACAAGGCGCAGAGATAGTCCACGGACAGGTGCAGGCAACGCTCGCCCGCCGGCTTGCCCTGGGGCATACCGGGGATCGGCGAACTGATGGAAGGGGCAATGCAGCAGGCACCGCAGCCCTCGCGGCATTTCATGACAACTGGACTCCCTGGAACTGAACGGGACGGACATCCCTGGATACTAACCGCTCAAACATATGTTTGAAATTACCGAACCGATGAAATCCGCGGTGACTCGGCAGTCAGTTGCGAAATTCGAAATCGATGGCGGCACCCTCGACATCACGGCGACTGTCGTTGCGCAACTGCAACTGCATTTCGTTGCTGATCAGCCGGCCGTTGAGCTGGAACGGGCTGTCATCGGACGCGGGCTTTTCGGGGAACATCGATGGCAGCAAGGGTTTGCGCGTCGACGAGGCATTGCCGACATCCGGCTTGAGGTTCTTCACCATCTCGGTCGGCAGGCTCAGATCGAGCTTGGGATTGGGCAGTGGCTTGCTCGCCGCCTTGCTGACCGGCGTGCTCTTTGGCTTTGGCTTAGGCTTGCTTGCGGGTTTACTGGCCGTCTTCACCGGAGTCTTGACCGCCGGTTTGGCGGTCTTGCCCTGAGAGACTTCGCTCTTGGTTTGCACCTGCGCAGCCTGCACCGACGCCCCCGGCAACCAGGGCAGCGCAAGACACAGGATCAGGGCAATAGGGCGAAACGCATTCATGGGCATCAAGAGCATGGCATCAAAATGCCTATGCTCCCTGTTCCCCGCCCTTATGACAAGCTACAAAATCGAGACAGCGGACTCTCGACACAATTGTTGGGCCAGCAGCCCCAAGGTCATCACCGCCCGCTCTGCCTCCTTGCTCCAGGGAATCCCGCAATTGAGGCGGATGCAGTGGTTGAATTGCTCGGTGTTGCTGAAGATCAGACCAGGCGCGATGCTGATGCCCTGCTCCAGCGCCCGCACATGCAACTCCTGGGTATTGACTCGCCCCGGCAGGCTGACCCAGAGAATGAACCCACCCGTAGGCCGAGTCATCTGCGTGCCGTCCGGGAAGTGCTGCTGCACCGCCAGCTGATAGGCACTGAGATTTTTGCGGTACTCCTGGCGAATGAAGCGCAGGTGGCGGTCGTAGCCGCCATTCTCGAGATAGGCCGCCACACCCATCTGGGTGACACTGCAGGCCGAATGCGTGGTGAAGGTCTGCAAGCGCTGGATCTCGTCCTGGTAGCGCCCAGGAATCATCCAGCCGACTCGAACCCCTGGCGACAGCGTCTTGGAGAAGCTCGAACAGTAAATCACTCGATCCAGCCGGTCGAACGCCTTCAGCGCCTTGGTTCGCCCCTGCTCGAACATCAGTTCGCCATAGATATCGTCCTCGACGATCTGGATATCGAAGTCTGACGCCAGGCGCAGCAACTGTTTCTGCCGCTCTTCCGGAATGGTCCCGCCCAGAGGGTTGCTCAGGCGCGCCGTCAGCACCAGGGCCTTGATCGACCACTGGTTGGCAGCCAATTGCAGCGCTTCGAGGCTGATGCCGGTGGACGGGTCGCTGGGAATCTCGATCACCTTCAGGCCCAGCAAGTCCGCCAACTGCAGCAGCCCATAGTAGGTCGGCGACTCGGCGGCGATCAGGTCGCCAGGACGCGTCAACACGCGCAGCGCCATTTGCAAGGCATCGACACAGCCATGGGTGACAATCACCTCGCGCGGGTCGACCAGCACGCCAGCGTCACGCATGCGAATGGCGATCTGCCGGCGCAGCGGCTCGAACCCCGGGCTGAACATGTAGCTGAAGGCACGCGGGCTGTGGAACCGCGTCACCTTGGCGATCTGCTGGTGCAGGGCCCGAACCGGCAGGTAGTCCACATGGGGAACAGCAGCGCCAAACGGGAACACGCCATCGCGGCGCGCTTCAGTGAGCACTTGCTGGATGATACTGGCCCGGGTGACCAACCCAGGGCGCTCGACCCGGGCGATATCCGGCGTCTGCGCGGTCAGGGCGGGCGTCTGGTGGACATAGTAGCCAGACTGCGGGCGGGCACGGATCAGCCCCTGATCCTCGAGGTTGGCGTAGGCCTGCAGCACCGTGGCATGACTGACATTGAGCTGGGCGCTCATCTTGCGCACGGAAGGCACGCGCTCGCCTGGCTGGTAGACACCGCGACGGATGTCATCGGCCAGTTGCTGGGCAATGCGCTGGTACAACAGCAGGTTGGTCATGGTGATTCTCGAAGCGCGGACGGGTTCGTTGTTCTTGTACGACTCACAGTCGAGACAGAATACCGTAACAGTTGCAAAGTGTACTGGGACAGTTCCGAGAATAGTCGACATTACACTTGCTTGACAGCGGCGAACAGACGAACCGTCAGCGCGGGTGCCAGGCCGCACCCGAACAGCACTCAGCGCGGCGGCGCGAGCTTGCCCTTCTCATCGGAGAACACGATCTCCACACGGCGGTTCTGCGCCCTGCCCCGCTCCGAGGCGTTGACCTCGACCGGGTACTGATCGCCATACCCCTCGACCTCGATGCGCTTTTCATCGATGCCCAGGTCGACCAGCATGTCCGCCACGGACTGCGCACGGTCACGGGACAGCTTCAGGTTGTCTTCGGACGCCCCGGTGCTGTCGGTGTAGCCCTCGATCCGCACCACGCGGCGCGGGTTGAGCTGCAGGAACTGCACCAGCTTGAGCACCGTGCGACTGGCGGAGTTCTTGAGCTCAGCCTCGCCGGTGTCAAACAGCACGTCCCCCAGCGTCATTACAAGGCCGCGATCGGCCTGCTCCGATGCCAGGGCGGCGATCTGCGATTCGACCCACTTGCCCTGCTGCTGCACGCTGGCCAGCTTCGCTTCACGCAGCGCCAGTTGCAGACGCTGGCGCTCCAGATCGAGCTTGGCCAGGCGCTCCTGGTTCAGTGCCAGATTGGCGTGCTCGCGGGCGATCTCGCTGTAGCGCTGGCTGAGGTAGGCATAGTGACGCACATCGGTGCCGCTGCCGACATAGCTGGCCAGGCGCTCTGCACGCGCCAGCGACTCACCGGCACGGATCACATCGCGCGGTGCACTGCGCAGCACGTCGGAGTTGTCCTTGACCTTCTGGAACGCAGCCGTGGCATCGTCCAACGCCGACTCGCTGCGCTGGCTCGCGCAACCCTGCAGACCGACGGCCAACGCCAACACGACCAGGGCAGCGCCGGGCTTGAATGTACGGCTCATGGCTGCACCTCCAGCTGCTTGCGCAGGCGCTTGATACGCGACTCGGTCACCTTCAACTGTTCTTCGCTTTTCTGGGTCAACACCTGAGCCTCGGCCAGGCGTGCATCCAGCTCGGCCTGCTCGGCGCGCATGCGCGCATCACGAAAGTCTTCGCTGACCATGTTGGTCTTGGCTCGGGCGAACTTGTCTTCGGCCAGCTTGAACGCCTCGACCTGCTCAGTCGCGCCGACAGCCTTGGCCTGCTCCAGCGCCTGCTCGGACAGGCGCATCTGCTCATGAGGAGCCGGATCGTTGGCACAACCGGCCAGGGCTGCAACAGCCAGGACCAGGATCAGTGGTTGGATTCTCACGCATTCTTCCTACTGTTTGGGGGCGTCCCCGGTCATCTGCATCTGCGCTTTCCAGCGCTCCACATTCCGCTGCAGCACCGCCTCGGAGGCGCCAGAGATCGGCAATTCTGTCAGCTTTTTCGCCAGTTGCCCACGCAGCCAGGCATCGTTACAGGCCGAATTGTGCGACACCGCCAGGTACAGCCCCGGACGATCCACCGGCAGGCCGCGTGCGACGAGGTCGTTACTCATGCCCAGGCTCTGGGTCATGGCCATCCCCGAATAGCGCCCCGCCAATACGTAGTCGACCTGCCCGAGCACCAGCTTCTGGAAGGCCTGGGTGAGATTCTGCGCAGGCACCAGCTTGAGTTGGGACTTGGCGAACGCCTCGAACGCCGGGGTCAGCCGGGCCTTCTCCGAAAGGCTGCCCTGATAGCGGGCCAGATCCGCCGGACCGTCGAAATCCAATGCCGAATCATGGCGAGTCCAGACCAGGTATTCGTTGAGCTGCAAGGGGGGATGGATGTAGTCCAGCGCGGTCAACTGACCGACTTGCATCGGCGTGTCCAGCAACAGGTCCATGCGCCCGCTGCGCACCTCCTCCAGCGCCTGCTCGCGGCGCCCGGCATGCAGCACCTCGACCCTCACCCCCAACTCGCCCGCCACCTGGCGCAACAGGTCGACATTGGCACCGATCAGGTGCCGGGGGTCTTGCGGGTCCTGCCAGGAGTACGGCGGTGCATCCGGGCTGCCAGTGGCCACCAGCTTTTCACACTTGCCGGCGGCCATCGCCTGCGAGGATAACAAGGCCACCATGCAGGTCAGCAACCGACCCGTTCTGCCAAACGCCATTACCTTACTCCTTGCCAGCCATGCAAAAAAAAGCCCGACCCCTGTCACGAGGGTCGGGCTTCTTTATAAGTGAAGCGCTCGGATCAGACCAGCTTTTCCAGCTCCGGCACCGCCTCGAAGAGATCGGCAACCAGGCCGTAGTCGGCCACCTGGAAGATCGGGGCTTCTTCGTCCTTGTTGATCGCGACGATCACCTTGGAGTCCTTCATGCCCGCCAGGTGCTGGATCGCGCCGGAGATACCGACGGCGATGTACAGCTGCGGCGCGACGATCTTGCCGGTCTGGCCGACCTGCATGTCGTTCGGCACGAAGCCTGCGTCGACGGCGGCGCGAGAGGCGCCGACCGCAGCACCGAGCTTGTCGGCCAGCGCGTACAGGTGCTTGAAGTTGTCACCGTTGCCCATGCCACGGCCGCCGGAGACGACGATCTTGGCAGCGGTCAGCTCGGGACGGTCGGACTTGGCCAGCTCTTCGTTGACGAAGGCCGACTTGCCGGCGTCGTGGGCGGCAGCAACGGCTTCCACCGCAGCCGAACCACCTTCGGCGGCCACGGCGTCGAAGCCGGTGGTGCGCACGGTGATGACCTTGACCGCAGCGCTCGATTGCACGGTGGCAATGGCGTTACCGGCATAGATCGGACGCTTGAAGGTATCGGCGGATTCGACCGAGACGATCTCGGAGATCTGGTCGACGTCCAGCAGCGCGGCGACGCGCGGCAGGATGTTCTTGCCGTTGGTGGTGGCCGGAGCCAGCACGTGGCTGTAGCCCTTGGCCAGTTCGACGATCAGTGGCGCGACGTTTTCCGGCAGGGCGTGGGCATAGGCCGCATTGTCAGCGACCAGCACCTTGGCAACGCCAGCGATCTTGGCCGCAGCCTCGGCTACGCCGCCGACGTTCTGGCCTGCGACCAGCACGTGGACGTCGCCACCGATCTTGGCGGCAGCAGCGACAGTGTTCAGGGTGGCCGGGGCTACGGCACCGTTCTCGTGTTCAGCGACAACCAGGATAGTCATTTAGATTACCTTCGCTTCGTTCTTCAGCTTCTCGACCAGTTCGGCCACCGACTTGACCTTGATACCGGCGCTGCGTGCAGCAGGCGCTTCGACTTTGATGGTCTTGGTGGTGGAGGCGGTGGATACGCCCAGCGCATCTGGAGTCACGGTCTCCAGCGGCTTCTTCTTGGCCTTCATGATGTTCGGCAGCGACGCATAGCGCGGCTCGTTCAGACGCAGGTCGGTGGTGACGATCGCCGGCAGGTTCAGCGCGACGGTCTGCAGGCCGCCATCGATCTCACGGGTGACGTTCAGCTTATCGCCAGCCACTTCGACCTTGGAGGCGAAGGTGCCCTGGGCGTAGCCGGTCAGCGCAGCCAGCATCTGGCCGGTCTGGTTGTTGTCACTGTCGATGGCCTGCTTGCCGAGGATGACCAGCTGCGGCTGCTCTTTATCGACGATGGCCTTCAGCGCCTTGGCCACGGCCAGGGAGTTCAGTTCCTCGCTGCTCTCGACCAGGATGGCACGATCGGCACCCAGTGCCAGGGCGGTACGCAGTTGCTCCTGGGCGGCGGTCGGGCCGACGGCAACGGCGACGATCTCGGTCGCAACGCCCTTCTCTTTCAGGCGTACGGCTTCTTCCACGGCGATTTCGCAGAAGGGGTTCATGGACATCTTGACGTTTGCAAGGTCGACGCCGGAGTTGTCCGCCTTGACGCGAACCTTGACGTTGTAGTCGACCACTCGTTTGACAGCTACAAGAACCTTCATGGATTCCTCGTTACTCTCCGGTGAAAAGAATGTCGCCTGGGGCGTGCCCGGCGAATGCGCGTGGGTACAAGGACACCTCTGAAAACGTTCCGGGTCGAGCGAAATTTGCCATGACCGATCAGTCCTGTACGGACTGGCGGGGCAAAACCCGCGGGTCATTTTCTGTCGTGGCGTGTAGACTCCACTACAAAAAGGGTTTCGGCCTGTATTCCCTGCTCTACGCCTGGTTTTTAGAGGTGCACCTGCGCCCGACGGTCAGCCTACGGCGAGCGTAAAACCGCTCGTATCTTGACCGTAACACCCAATCCGGTCAATACGGCAAATTGGCCAGCCTCCAGCCGCCCTCCTGTGATTTTACTGGGCTGCGGCAAATTCAAACAAACGTTTGTATTGGACCCGCCAAGTGGTGTAGATATAATGCGCGGCCAAGACAAAACGGTGTAGTCCGCCACCGGCACGGCTACAGCTGCCCCGACCGTGAGCGGGCATCCGACACCCATAAGACAAGCAACGCGATGAGCCTTGAGTAGGAGAGAACCTGTGGAACGCGAATACATGGAATTCGACGTGGTCATCGTCGGCGCAGGCCCGGCGGGCCTGTCTGCCGCCTGCCGCCTGAAGCAGAAGGCCGCCGAAGCCGGTAACGAGATCAGCGTCTGCGTGGTCGAGAAAGGCTCCGAGGTCGGCGCCCACATCCTCTCCGGCGCGGTCTTCGAACCCCGCGCGCTGAACGAGCTGTTCCCCGATTGGAAAGAACTCGGCGCCCCGCTGAACACCGAGGTCAAGCGCGACGACATCTATGTGCTCAAGGACCAGGGCAGTTCGGTCAAGGTGCCGGACCTGTTCGTGCCCAAGACCATGCACAACCAGGGCAACTACATCATCTCGCTGGGTAACCTGTGCCGCTGGCTGGCCCAGCAGGCCGAGAACCTGGGCGTGGAAATCTACCCGGGCTTCGCCGCTCAGGAAGCGCTGTTCGACGAGAACGGCGTAGTCCGTGGCATCGTCACCGGCGACCTGGGCGTCGACCGCGAAGGTCAGCCCAAGGACGGCCTGTACACCCCCGGCATGGAGCTGCGCGCCAAGTACACCCTGTTCGCCGAAGGTTGCCGCGGCCACATCGGCAAGCAGCTGATCAAGCGCTTCGACCTGGACAGCGAAGCCGACGTGCAGCACTACGGCATCGGCATCAAGGAAATCTGGGAGATCGACCCGAGCAAGCACGAGCAAGGCCTGGTGGTGCACACCGCCGGCTGGCCGCTGGATGTGGTGAGCGCAGAGAACACCGGCGGCTCGTTCCTCTATCACCTGGAGAACAACCAGGTAGTAGTTGGCTTGATCGTCGATCTTTCCTACGCCAACCCCTACCTGTCGCCGTTCGACGAGTTCCAGCGCCTGAAGCACCACCCGGTGATCAGCCAGTACCTGGAAGGCGGCAAGCGGATCAGCTACGGCGCCCGTGCCATCTGCAAGGGCGGCCTGAACTCGCTGCCGAAGATGGTGTTCAACGGCGGCGCGCTGATCGGCTGCGACCTGGGCACCCTGAACTTCGCCAAGATCAAGGGCAGCCACACGGCGATGAAGTCCGGCATGCTGGCCGCCGATGCAGTGGCCGATGCCCTGTTCGCCGGCAGCGAAGGTGGCGACGCCCTCAACAGCTATGTCGAGGCGTTCAAGGCCAGCTGGCTGTATGAAGAGCTGTACGCCAGCCGCAACTTCGGCCCGGCCATGCACAAGTTCGGGCCACTGTTCGGCGCTGCGTTCAACTATGTCGACCAGAACTGGTTCGGCGGCAAGCTGCCGTTCACCCTGCACGACACCAAGCCCGACTACGCCTGCATGAAGCTGGCTGCCGACGCGAAAAAGATCGACTACCCCAAGCCCGACGGCAAGCTCAGCTTCGACAAGCTCAGCTCGGTGTTCCTCTCCAGCACCAACCATGAAGAGGAACAACCCTGCCACCTGAAGCTGACCGATCCGAACGTGCCGATCGCCACCAACCTGCCGCTGTACGACGAGCCGGCCCAGCGTTACTGCCCGGCCGGGGTCTACGAAGTGGTCACCCAGGAAGACGGCAGCAAGCGCTTCCAGATCAACGCGCAGAACTGCGTGCACTGCAAGACCTGCGACATCAAGGATCCGTCGCAAAACATCACCTGGGTCACCCCAGAAGGTGCCGGCGGCCCTAACTACCCCAACATGTAAGGCCCGCGCCGCATGAAAAAAGCCCCCTGGCAGCGATGCCAGGGGGCTTTTTCATCTGCTGCCGATACTCAGGACAGCACCACCGCGTCCTGCTCGAACAACGCCCAACCACCCTTTCCATCGACCTCCAGCCGGTGGCTGTGAAAGCCAGCCAGCGTGCTGCGGTGCCCGACACTCACCAGCAAGGTTTCCGGCATTTCGTTGCGCAGCAGCGAATACAAGGCATGTTCCAAACCTTCATCCATCGCCGAGGTGGACTCATCGAGAAACACCACGTGCGGCTGGTTGAACAATACTCGGGCGAACGCCAGGCGCTGCTGCTCGCCGATCGACAGGATGCGCGTCCAGTCGCGGCTTTCCTCCAGGCGCTCGGCCAGATGCGCCAGGTTCACTTGCCGCAATGCCTGTTGCATCCGTGCATCCTGCTCCTGACCGACCTGGGCCGGGTAGGCGATGGCGGTGCGCAGATCCCCCAACGGCAGGTAAGGCCGCTGCGACAGGAACAGCGCCTGCTCCCCCAAAGGCCTCGCGACCGCCCCTTCTGCATAAGGCCACAATCCCGCCAGGGCCCGAAGCAGCGTGGTCTTGCCGCTGCCCGAAGGCCCCTTGATCAGCAATGCCTGCCCGGCCTGCAGGTTCAGGCTCAGGTCGGCAATCAACCGGTGGCCATCCGGGCGCAGCACCTGCAAACCTGCGATATCCAGGGCCCGCGGCAACTCCCGGGTTGCCACGTGCGGCAGCTCGCTGGCCTGGTGGTTGGCATCGAGAAAACCGGTGAGACGATCGAGGGTCGCGCGGTAGCTGGCAAAGGTGTCGTAGGACTCCCGGAAAAACGATAACGAATCCTGCACCTGCCCGAACGCCTGCGACGTCTGCATCACGTCACCCAGCTTGATCGCTCCGCTGAAGAAACGCGGCGCCTGCAGGATAAACGGGAACACCACCGCCACCTGGCTGACACCCAGGTTGAAACCGTTGAACTTCAGGCTCCGCCAGACCAGCGCCCAGACATTGCCGATCAAGGCGAAGAAGCGCCCGAGCAACGTGCCCCGCTCGACCTGCGCGCCCTGGTAGAAGGCAATGTTCTCGGCGTTCTCGCGCAAGCGCATCAGTGCGTAACGAAAGTTCGCCGTGAGCTTCTCGTTGAGGAAATTCAGGCGAATCAACGGCCGCCCGAGGCGGAAAGCGATCCAGGTGGCGATGAGCACATAGACGTACACCGCAAACACCATCGCCCGTGGCACCTCGACCCCAGCCACTGCCAGTGGCGCCGACAGCCCCCAGAGAATACCGGTGAAGGCAACCAGCGAGACCAACGCACTCACTGCCCCAAGGGCCAGCGACACCGAGCCGGTAACGAAGGCGTTGACGTCCAGTTCGATACGTTGGTCCGGGTTGTCCACCGGCTCTTCGAGGAATTGCCCGCGGTAGTAGGCATCTCCGTGCATCCAGTCGGCGGTCAGGCGCTCGGTCAGCCAGACCCGCCAATGGATGTTGAACGACTGGGTGACGTAATAGTTGAACAGAGAACGCAGCACATGAATGGTTGCCAGTACCGCGAACACCCCGAGCAGGTACCAGAACGCCGTCTGGTCCATGCCCTGCAGGGCGCTATAGAAACCGTTGTACCAGAACGAGAACAGCACGTTCATGCGCACCGAGAACAGCGCCAGGAACAGCAGCAGGGCAAACACCAACAGCGGACGCCAACTGCGCCTGAAGCTGAAGTAATCGCCTGCCAGTTGCCAGAACTGCTGGCCCCAGCGAGTGAAGCGCACCGCCAGGAAAGCGGCGGCGGTGAAGCCGACAAGGGTGATCAATGAAGCGACTGCAAGCCAGCTCAGGCTCTCTTGCAGGGCCTGGTGCCAGTTCATTTCCATGGTGGGGTTTCCGTGGCGAGTATTTACTCGAGCCTAGCACCGGCCGGGGTTGGCGAAGATGACGGAGGTTTCATGTTGGGCGTCGCCATGAACGCTAAACAGGCGACAAGCCGATGATGGTCCGCCCGATGCACTTGTCGAAAACCGCTTCCAGCGGCGAATAATCGCAAACAACTGCCGCTATGTTCGCAGCCACCCACTCATCAGGATCGACCGACCACCAGTCGATGTCAAAACCCGCGTTCAAGATCACGTGTTCATAAAGAATCCGCTGAGCTCGCCCATTTCCCTCGCGAAATGGATGGACCATGTTCAAATCGCCAAAGCTTTCTGCCACGGCGCGGATCAGATCCGCACGCGAATAGCCCTCATACCAGCTTTGCCTGCAAGGCTGCTGAATACTTTTGAAGCTTCGGCTTCAATGCGACTCATATTGCAGAAACGCGTGTGGCCTTTGGAAATATCGAGCGTGCGAATTTCTCCAGCCCACGCATAAATATCCTGAAAAAGCGCGCGATGAAGCCTCTGGAGATAGGGAAGATCGTAAGGAGGGAGCTCGAATGGAAGCTGGCTGGCAGCGAGCTCGGAAAAGTCCCGCTCGGCCCTGGCAAGCGCTGAATCATCACGAAGATCAAGTAGATTGCACAGGACGACCGTACCGGGATAACAGTAGGCGTCCTGTCCGACACCATACTTATCCAAGGATCAAGCCTGCTTGCGGTATTGACGCAACAACTCTTCCTTGGACGGGAGCATACACTCCGCGGAGTCAGGCGTGACATCAAAACCCTCAAGGCGCAGACTGGCTGCGTAGTTCGAGCGGCGAGTCTTTTCCCAAGCTGCTTTTTTGGTTTCCAAGCTAATGCCTTTCACCGTTCAACGCCTCTCACGGGGTGATGGAAGTTCGATTATAGCGAAAACGGCTAATGCCTGCGCGGCCTCGGCATGGGTCATGCCGAGGCCAGATCACTACCCCAACGCCTCCCGCACCTTCGAATCGAGACCCTCCCCCGCATGGGCCTCGATCCATTCGCTCAACTGCCGGCGCATCGCTGGGGTCCAGAAACTCTGCAAGTGCTGCCTCACCCCCTGCACCGCCAGCGCCCGGTCCGGTTCGCTGTCGAAGTAGTGGGCGATCTGGTTGGCCATCTTGACCAGGTTGTCACTGCTCATCGGCGCACCTCGGCTTTTTCCTGTCCCTCGGCCTGGCGCCGCTCCTTGAGCAAGCGCTGCTGTTCGTCACTGAAATGCTGATAGCGCTTCTGCCATTCAGAGGGCTGGAACACCCGCACCACCTCAACCGCCGTGACCTTGTACTCGGGGCAGTTGGTGGCCCAGTCGGAGTTGTCGGTGGTGATCACGTTGGCACCGGACTCGGGGAAGTGGAAGGTGGTGTACACCACGCCCGGCGCTACCCGCGCACTGACCCGCGCACGCAACACGCTCTGCCCCGCACGGCTGCCCACGCCAACCCAGTCGCCGTCGCGGATGCCACGGCTTTCGGCATCGTTGGCGTGGATCTCCAGGCGATCCTCATCGTGCCAGGCAACGTTGTGGGTGCGACGGGTCTGGGCGCCGACGTTGTATTGGCTGAGGATGCGGCCGGTGGTCAGCAACAACGGATAACGGGCATTGACCTTCTCGTCGGTGGGTACATAACCGGTGAGCATGAATCGCCCCTTGCCGCGCACGAACTGGTCGATGTGCATGGTCGGGGTGCCGTCGGGCGCGGCTTCGTTGCATGGCCATTGCAGACTGCCATGACGATCGATCTCCGCGTAGCTGACGCGGTGGAAGCTCGGCGTCAGGCGGGCGATCTCGTCCATGATCTCGGACGGATGCCGGTAGTCCATGCGGTAGCCCAAGGCATTGGCCAGGGCCACGGTCGCCTCCCAGTCGGCCTTGCCGGCCAGCGGCTCCATCACCTTGCGCACCCGCGAGATGCGGCGTTCGGCGTTGGTGAAGGTACCGTCCTTTTCCAGGAACGAGCTGCCTGGCAGGAACACATGGGCGAACTTGGCGGTTTCGTTGAGGAAGATGTCCTGCACCACCACGCACTCCATGGCCATCAGTGCCGCGGTGACGTGCTGGGTGTTCGGGTCACTCTGGGCGATATCCTCGCCCTGGCAGTACAGCGCCTTGAAGCTGCCATCGAGCGCGGCCTCGAACATGTTGGGAATGCGCAGACCAGGATCAGGCTGCAAGGTAACGCCCCAGGCCTGCTCGAATTCACTGCGCACGGTCTCGTTGGAGATATGCCGGTAGCCTGGCAATTCGTGAGGGAAGGAACCCATGTCGCATGAGCCCTGGACGTTGTTCTGACCACGCAACGGATTGACGCCCACGCCTTCGCGACCGATGTTGCCGGTTGCCATGGCCAGGTTGGCGATGCCCATCACCGCCGTGCTGCCCTGGCTGTGTTCGGTGACGCCCAGGCCATAGTAGATCGCCGCATTGCCAGCGCCCGCATACAACCGTGCCGCCTCGCGGATCTGCTCGGCAGGTACGCCGCAGATCGGCCCAAGCGCCTCGGGTGAGTTCTCGGCCAGGCTGACGAACTCACGCCAACGCGTGAACTCGGCACTCTCGCAGCGCGCGTCGATGAAGGCCTGGTCGAGCAGCCCTTCATCGACGATCACATGGGCCAAGGCATTGAGCATGGCGACGTTGGTGCCCGGACGCAGTTGCAGGTGCAGCTCGGCGCGGGCGTGGGGCGAGTCGACCAGGTCGATGCGGCGCGGGTCGATGACGATCAGCCGCGCGCCCTGGCGCAGGCGGCGCTTGAGCTGCGAGCCGAACACCGGGTGAGCGTCGGTCGGGTTCGCGCCGATCACCAGGATCACGTCGGCCTGCATGACCGAGTCGAAGCTCTGGGTGCCGGCCGATTCGCCCAGGGTCTGCTTCAAGCCATAACCGGTCGGCGAATGGCAGACCCGCGCGCAGGTGTCGACGTTGTTGTTGCCGAAGGCGGCACGCACCAGCTTCTGCACCAGATAGGCTTCTTCGTTGGTGCAACGGCTGGAGGTGATACCGCCGATCGAGTCGCGTCCGTACTTGAGCTGGATGCGTCGGAACTCACTGGCGGCATAGGCCAGCGCCTCATCCCAACTGACTTCCTGCCATGGGTCTTCAAGGCGCTTGCGGATCATCGGCGTGGTGATGCGATCCGGGTGGGTGGCGTAGCCCCAGGCGAAGCGCCCCTTGACGCAGGCGTGACCGTGGTTGGCGCCGCCGTTCTTGTCCGGGACCATGCGCACCAGTTGATCGCCCTTCATCTCGGCGCGGAACGAGCAGCCCACCCCGCAATAGGCGCAGGTGGTGATCACCGCACGCTCCGGCTGGCCGAGCTGGACCAAACTCTTCTCAGTCAGGGTCGCTGTCGGGCAGGCCTGCACGCAGGCGCCGCAGGACACGCACTCGGAGGCGAGGAAATTCTCGCCACCGGCCGCTGCCACCCGCGACTCGAAGCCTCGACCATTGATGGTCAGGGCGAAGGTGCCCTGAATGTCTTCGCAGGCACGCACACAGCGGCTGCAGACGATGCACTTGCTGGGCTCGTAGTCGAAGTACGGGTTGGAGACGTCCTTGGCCTCGTCAAGATGGTTGGCGCCGTCATAGCCATAGCGCACCTCGCGCAGGCCCACCTGGCCGGCGACCGTTTGCAGCTCGCAGTTGCCATTGGCCGAGCAGGTCAGGCAGTCCAGCGGGTGATCGGAGATGTACAGCTCCATGACATTGCGCCGCAGGTCGGCCAGGCGCGGCGTCTGGGTGCGCACCACCATGCCTTCGCTGACCGGCGTGGTGCATGAAGCTGGGTAGCCGCGCATACCGTCGATCTCGACCATGCACATGCGGCACGAGCCGAAGGCTTCGAGGCTGTCGGTGGCGCACAGCTTGGGGATGCTGGTGCCCAGCAGCGCGGCGGCGCGCATCACCGAGGTGCCTGCGGGGACACTGATCGCACGGCCGTCGATGTTCAGGCTGACCTGCAGCTCACTGTCGCGAGCAGGCGTGCCCAGGTCGATGTCGCTGTTGGCGGGGTCGAAATAGTTGATCATTGCGCGGCCTCCGAGCTGGCCAGACCGAAATCGGCGGGGAAGTGCTTGAGGGCGCTGGCCACCGGGTAAGCGGTCATCCCGCCCATCGCGCACAGCGAGCCGTACTGCATCGTGTCGCACAAATCGCGCAGCAGGTGCGCCTGGTCTTCGCGCGCAGCAGGGTCGCTGCTGGCGATCAGGCGATCCACCACCTCCATGCCGCGGGTCGACCCGATGCGGCAGGGCGTGCACTTGCCGCAGGATTCCTCGGCGCAGAACTGCAGGGCGAAACGCGCCATGCCGGCCATGTTCAGCGTGTCGTCGGCGACTACCACACCACCATGGCCGATCATCGCGCCGATGGCAGCGAAGGCCTCGTAGTCCAGCGGCGTATCGAACTGCGACGGCGGCACCCAGGCACCCAGCGGGCCACCGACCTGCGCAGCTTTCAGCGGACGACCACTGGCGGTACCACCGCCATACCCCTCGACTAGCTCACGCAGGGTCAGGCCAAAGGCACGCTCGACCAACCCGCCCTGGCGCACGTTGCCCGCCAGTTGGAACGGCAAGGTGCCCAGCGAACGGCCCATGCCAAAGTCGCGATAGAACGCTGCACCTCTTGCCAGGATGATCGGCACAGAAGCCAAGGTCAGGACGTTATGCACCAGCGTCGGCTGGCCGAACAGGCCCTCGAGCGCCGGCAGCGGCGGCTTGGCGCGCACGATGCCGCGCTTGCCTTCGATCGACTCCAGCAGCGCCGTCTCTTCGCCACAAATATAGGCGCCAGCCCCCACACGCACCTCAAGCTCGAAAGCCACGCCGCTGCCGGTGACGTCCAGATAGCCGGCTTCGCGGGCCAGCATCACCGCTTCGTTGAGCACTCGGATGGCGTCCGGGTACTCGGAGCGCACATAGATGTAGCCCTTGCTTGCGCCGACCGCGAGGCCGGCGATGATCATGCCCTCGATCAACAGGAACGGATCGCCTTCCATCAGCATGCGGTCGGCGAAGGTGCCGGAGTCGCCTTCGTCGGCGTTGCAGACGATGTACTTCTGCCCGGCCGGTGCCTGGCGCACGGTGCGCCACTTGATACCCGCCGGAAACGCGGCCCCGCCTCGGCCACGCAGGCCGGAATCGAGCACCGCGGCAACCACTGCATCGCCATCCAGCAATGCAGCCTTGCGCAACCCCTCGAAGCCGCCATGGGCTTGATAGTCATCCAGCGACAATGGCCGGGTGATGCCTGCGCGGGCAAACAGCAGGCGCTGCTGGGTCTTCAGGTAAGGGATCTGTTCGACAGGACCCAATGCCAGTGGATGCTCAGCCCCTTTGTCCAGGGCCTCCAGAAGGCCCGGCACGTCTTCAGGCATGACCGGTCCGAAGCCCAGGCGCCCTTCGGCGCTTTCCAGCTCCAGCAATGGCTCGAGCCAATACAGGCCACGCGAGCTGGTGCGCTGGATCTGCAGCGGCAGTTGCCGCTTCGCGGCCTCACGTTCGAACGCCTCGGCGAGCTGGTCGGCGCCCACTGCGCGAGCCAGCGAATCGCAGGAAATACACAGCTTGATCATGCGCCCGCCTCCACCCTGCAGCTGTTCACCAAAGCCTGCAGACGCTCGGGCGTGAGCCGCGCATGCACCTGCCCGTCCAGCTCCAGCGCTGGCGAGCAGGCGCAAGCGCCGAGGCAGTACACCGGGCGCAGACTCAACGCTCCATCTGCAGTGGTGCCATGGTCGTCCAGCCCAAGCTGTTCGCGCAGCTGCGCGGCCAGGGCTTCGGCGCCGCGGCTCTGGCACGACTCGGCGCGGCACAGGCGCAGGGTGTGGCGTGCCGGGGGCAAAGTGCGGAAATCATGGTAGAAGCTGATCACCCCACGCACTTCGGCGAGGCTGAGGTTCAGCGCATGGGCGATCTCGGGGACTGCTTCATCGGGTACATGGCCCAGGCCTTGCTGGATGGCGTGGAGGATCGGCAACAGCGCGCCGGGCACCTCCTTGTGGTTGTCCAGCACACGCTGGATCAAGGGCAGGTCAAGCGTCTCTTCAGGCATACAGCGGACCTCGGCAACCCGGATCCGCCCGAAGGTGCGGGCAGGTGTCCGGCGGTGTTCTGCTGTGGCGTTCCGGGCCTGTCACGGTCACAGGATCACGGTCGCCCTCCTCGTCCAAGCCGGTGCGTCTGTGCACACTCGGTCCTCGGACATCCTGGTAAGAATGGCACCGTTGGCCGAAAACGATAGCGCGCAAGCGACAGGGCACATCCTGAAACCGACGCATGCGAGACTGCACATAAGCTCACCTCCACAAGCGCAGTGCCAATCCGGGAAAGATAGTTACGAGTCATTTCACAACTTCTCACTTAGTTAATAGCTTGCCGATAACAATGGCTATTTACCAAAAAACACTTCACTTGACAGGCAACTAAATTCACAACTTCCGCTGCGGCAATCACATTATTTAGCAAACGCGTGAAAACGATAATGAATTCACGCTTCGCACGTTTATTTTACAATTTGAAACAAATATGACTTATTGCCTCCTTATCGTCGGAATCCTCCTGTATCACTAGGTCCGGCCCCATGAGAACCTCGAACACCGACGCCCCTGGCACATCGTCCTCGGACAATCCCCTCGCTCGTTTCGAAACTGCGGTCACCCGCTCGCTTTCCAACTTCAAGGACACGCCAGACGCCACGCCGGCCGGTAACAAACGCTTCGTCGTCGCCGCCGCGGTCGACAACAAGAAGGAAGCGGAGATCGCCGCCGCGCTGGCCACCAACGACCCGGAAGTCATCAAGCACATCAACGACCCCAACCTCGCCGATATCGGCAACACCGGTATCCCGCTGGCCAACATCGCCTCGATCACCAAGCTTTCCGACAACGTCCTGGATTTGAAGACCCGCGACGGACGCGACATCGTCATCATCAAGCAGATGACCCCCTACCTGTTCGACGGCATGGCCAGCAAGACCGACGCCGTGGACGCCCTGAACAAGAGCAAGGCCGAGGGCTATCGCATCGCCCAGGCCGGCGATGTGCCACCGGGCATGGACGACTACAAGTTCATCGGCCCTGCCGACGAGGTCGGTCCCGGCCTGATTCGCTACGAAACCCAGTCCGGCGACAAGGTGATCGTCGCCAACGAGACCAACCATGCCCTGTTTGACCAGGTGAAGTCCGACGGCGAAGCCCTCACCCTGATCAACAAGAGCGAGCAGGAAGGCTATCGCCTGGCCAGGGCCGACGAGCCCGCCGATGGCATCAAGGCCATCGGTACGCCCGAGGAACTGGGCCACGGCCTGATCCGCTACGAAACCGAAAGCGGCGAGAAGATCATCGTCTCCCAAGGCATCAGCCCGGATCTCTATGCCTCGATGAGCAAGGAGTCCAACGGCATCTTCGGTGTCGACGGCGCGGTCGACACCAGCTGGATCGACAATTCCAAGTACGCCAGCGGTGTGCGCGACTGGGACACCATCACCGGCAACAAGGGTGCCGACAAACCCTCTCAAGCCGAAAAAGACCTGGAGCGCCCGCGTGCCGCATCCAAGATGCTCAGCGACAACTGGGACAAATGGGGCCTGCACGACCGCAAGATCGACTTCTCCAACCCACCCAGCGACCTGCCGCCCGAGGCGCAGGCCACCCTCAAG
Source organism: Pseudomonas sp. MNR3A (assembly GCF_009650575.1). Taxonomy (NCBI): domain Bacteria; kingdom Pseudomonadati; phylum Pseudomonadota; class Gammaproteobacteria; order Pseudomonadales; family Pseudomonadaceae; genus Pseudomonas; species Pseudomonas sp. MNR3A. The sequence continues at coordinate 54,964 of NZ_VZZS01000041.1, forward strand.
TACCTGGCGGGCAGCCCGAGCCTGATGAACGCCCTGGACAGCGGCGGCCTGGGCAAGAGCGATGGCGTCATCACCCACGCCGATGTCGACAAGTTCATCAGCCAGCAGAACAAGGACCTGTCGGCTGCCTCCTCTTCCTATTCGAAGTTTCTCTCGAAAAACCCGGGCGCTTCCGACCTGGCCAAGGAAAACGCCAAGTCCGCAGCCATCGTCATGGCCAACATCTCGCTGGTCAGCAGCGCTGGCCCGCAGATGGCAGGCGCCAACCAGCGCGCCAACAACGGTAGCCTGACCACCGACAACCTAAACGCGATCAAGTCCGACAGCGGCCTGAGCCCCGAGCTGACAGGCGCTGCCGGTTACTGGTCCAACCCAGGCATGTGGCACGTGATGGACTCGGCCGGCGACCACCCCGCGACCGCCTCCTCCGACGGCATCGTTCAGCAGAAGAACATCGGCGCCTGGCTGGAAAACCAGGCGCCGAAGGACGACCACGGCGTGCTGATGATGCTCAGCAACGCCTCGATTCGCGGCTCTCTGGCGGGCGTGGACACCTCCAAGCTGACCAAGGACGTGCTCGAGCACCCCGAGAACTACGACGGCAAGACCAAGGCCGCGGCCATGCTGGAAATCACCGACGCGCGTGCGCGCCTGCAGGCCAGCGACAAGGTCGACGGCGACCTGTATGCCGGCATCACCGCCGACAGCCAATACCACCTCAACCCGACCAAGTCCAAGGTCATGAAACAACTGGACGATGCCATCTCCAAGCTGGGCAACGACGCGGACGTCAAGGCCTACATGGCCGCAAACCAGGGCCCGGGCATGCGCGACATCATCAACGCCGACCCGGCGATGAAGAAAGCGCTGCAGCACAGCCAGGACAGCCAGATCAACAGCGGCAACATCATCAACACCGCCCTGGCCACCATGGACGCCAATGGCAACCCGTTGTCGCTGCCCGATGCCCTCGCCCTGGCCGGTACCGATGCCACCCTGACCGACCTCGCCCTGGGCGGCGACGGCAACGTCGACCTGGCATCGATCGCCGAGAAGTCGGGCAAGTCCGGGGATATCGAGCAGTATTTCCGCGAGCACATCCTCAACGGCAAGGACCTGGAGGACGGCCTGTCCAAGGGCGGCGACCCGATGACCGTCATCGGCCAGTACGCCTCCAATGCCGCGCTGTTCAAGGAGTTCCTCGGTGACAAGGTGACGCCGCAGGAAGCCTCCGAAGTCGGCCAGCGCATCAACCAGGCAGTGTCCGATTCACTGATCGACGGTGCCGACAACAACACGCTCAAGGACATCTTTGGCGACGGCAGCGGCAACTTCGATGAAAACAAGGCCAAGGCCATCATCGACAAGGCCATGGCCGACGATCCGGACATGTTCAAGGACTCCAGCGGTGCGCCGATCCGCCCGCAGGATGTGATCTCGATGCTGCGCTCGGTGTGGGACACCAACCGCCAGGGCGAGAAGATCAGCGACGTCCTGCCCAAGTCGATCGACGGTCTGAAGCTCAATGTCAGCGAGTCGTACAAGCAAGGCCTGCTGCACATCGGCAGCGCCCTGCTCGCCGGCGGTGTGCTGGCCGCACGTTCCGCCACCGGGGGCAACAGCCCGACCGACAACGCCTCGCGGGTTTCGGCAGGCATGCAGTTCGCCGGCCTGATCATCGAGGGCGGCACCAAGTACGCCAAGGAAGCCGGTTATGGCATGGTCTGGAAACCCACCCCGGTCGATCCGTCCAAACCCGCCCCTATCGGCGAATTCCCGACCGGCAAGATGGTGCAGAACACCGACGGCATCAACCGCCTGGGCAACCTGGGCAAGGTCATCGGCGGTGCGGGCAGCTTCATCGGCGGCGTGCTGGGCCTGATCAGCGGCGTCAACAGCGCCTTCGCCGGTGACAAGGTCGGGGCCGGCTTCTCGCTGACCACCGGCGCGCTGGGCACAGGTGCGGCGATCACCTCGATCATCGAAGGCGGTGCGGGCCTGTTTGGCCTGGCCGATGTCGGCGCCATCGCCGGTGCCTTCTCCGGCGTGCTGGGCTGGGCCACGGCGGGTATCGGGTTGGTGGCCGGGATCGTGTTGCCGATCATCGAAGTAGCCAAGCGCGAGAAGATGCAGGACCAGTTCTTCGGCGAGCTCAAGCCGGTGCTGGACAAGTACGACCTGACCGGCGGACCGATCACCCAGGAGGATCGCGACGAGGAGTACAACTTCGCCTACGGCTGAGGCAAGGCCGCCCGCGCCTGCTGGCCTGCGATGCAGGGTTGTCAAAACCTGCGTGGGCCTTGTGGGAGCGGGCTTGCCCGCGAAAAAAGACGCCGCGGCAAATGAAACCGGGATGCCGGTCATCGCAGGACAATATCCACTTGATCCGACGCGCGCTTACTTCGCCGCCTCGGACAATTGCTGGATCAATGCCACTGTCAGATAAAGCCTCGGCGCGATGCTCGACAGCTCGATGTACTCGTCATCGGCATGCAATCCCGCTCCCACCACGCCCATGGTTTCAAGCACTGCCGGCTTCTCGCTCCCGGGCACGTAGGCATAGCCCGCATCAGTCCCGAAACGCATAGCGATTGGCTCGATGTTGCGATCGATCTTCGCATAGAGCGCCTGGGCGGTTTTCGCCAACTGCTCAGAGCCGGCGTTCTTCGCCAGCGGCGGGCGGCCCTTGTCGAGGCGCACCGTCACTTCGGTGCCCTCGATGAGTTTTTTCTGCACCAGGCGTTGCGCGTCGGCCAGCACCCGGTCACTTTCGCTCAGATCCGAGTAGCGCATGTCCGCCTCGGCCGTGGCGCTGGCGGGAATGATGTTGCGCTTGTCGCCCGCCTTGACCATCGTCCAGTTGACCGTGGTGCCTTTGGCCGGGTCGCCGAGGTCCTTCAACTGCAGCATCTGGTGGGCCAGCTCCATGGCGGCATTACGCCCAGCCTCAGGTGCGGAGCCTGCGTGGGAAGACTTGCCTTTCACTTCGAGAAATACGCCATTGATGCCATTGGTCGCGACCGTCACCGCATCCTTGTCCGGGGGCTCGTACGAGAACACGTAGTCATGCTTGCGCGCCAGCTCCGCGATGATCGCCTTCGAGCCGCTGGAGCCGGTTTCCTCATCCGGGTTGAACAATACGGTCAAGGTGCCGAAGCCTTTGAACTTCTCGTCCTGCAGCAGCTTCAGCGAGTGCAGGATCATCGCCACACCACCTTTGGCATCGGCCACGCCAGGCCCATAGGCACGCTCGCCCTCGACCTTGAACGGCCGCTTGGCAGCGGTGCCCGGCAGGAACACCGTGTCGTAGTGGACCATCAGCAGGAACGACTTGCTGCCGGTGCCCTTGAAGGTGCCGACGATATTGTCGCCCGTCGAGGGGCTTGCCGGGCTGGTCTTGACCTCGGCACCCAACGCCTTGAGCCGCTCGACCAGCAAGGCGCTGACGGTTTTCAGCCCCGGCGCCTGACCGGTTCCGGTATCGACATTGACCAGTTGCTTGACGGTCGCGAGATAGGCCTTCTGCTCGGCCTCGGCCTTTTTCAGTAGCGCGTCGGGAGTCAGGTTGGCGGCAAGGGCGGAAAACGACAGGAATGACAAGGCGATGGCAGCGGCGATCGGTGAACGTCGGATGGGCATGCGAAGTCCTTTATCAATGCAAGGGGAACCTGCAGCTTTGACCATCGATGGCGCTGGCGCCAGCTTTGTAGACCATTTGATGAAGTGCAGGCCATTGGCCTTGATGTAAAAAAACCCGCGATTGCGGGGCTGGGGATTCAGGCAAAGACCTTGATTGTCAGTGCGGTGATGCCCGCCACTGCTGTCACCAGACCGGTCGCGATGCCGATCGGGTACCAGAAGGTTTCTCGGGTCAATTTGCCTGCTTCGGCATTGAGCTTGCGAGTCTCTGCCATCAGTTTGGCGATTTCGACGTGAATCTTCTCCGCTTCGGCTTGGGGCATGTCGTATGGATGCATGAGTCTTCCCTTCGGATGCGGGCTGTTTGTGGGTTTCGACATGGCGCGATTTGGTTGAGGCGAACAATCTATCGTAAGGAGGATGCTCGGCAAAGTCAGCGGGGAGCTATCCAGGCCGTAGGGGGTTTCGCGGGCAATGTTTCCCTGACGGACTGACCACCGGGGCCACGGCAAGCAAGGCTCTACAGGCAAATAGCTGGTGCTCTTGGTAAACTCGCGACCTGAACGCCTCCTGTCGCGGCTCTGTTGGTACAGGGCCCCGAGCGAATGGTACAACGCGACAAAATTGTCGGTAATCGGTACTGAATACGTTGAACGAACGCACTGCATCACAAGCCTCAAACCCACAAACCACGCGCCCTGAGCCCTCCCGCCGGTTCAGCGTCGCACCCATGATGGATTGGGCAGGCACTTCCTGAAGGCCAGTCTTTCCATACCTTTCAGGCCACACCCTCTAACCGCGTACCATTTTTGTACCATTCGAATTATTTGCAGCCATCGCTTTAAGCAAAGCCCTCCTTGTCAATGAGCGGCAGCACGTCACTTTCAAAAATCGAATGGGCTAACCGTCCATTGGGCTTGTACCCCTTGATCCCCTCCAGCGGCTCAATAAAACCGCCAACCGCGACGATGACGTACTTCAAATGAGTACCTTCGAATTCTGAGGTGCGCGGAGGAAGATGTTGAATCACCGAAGCCATCCCTGGACTCTGCTGTTTGAGGAATTGTTCAAAAGGTATTTGATGTCGACGCAACCCTTGGAGTAGTCCATGGTTTGCCAAATCCTCTGGAAACCAGCTGCCTCTTGTAAACCTATCCTCCAGAACGATCGACGGCAGCATACACCTCTGCTTGGCACTATATGACTGGTGCTTGACTGTCAAATCAACAATGCAATACGGGGGCGCGACCACAATGGCATGCGGCGCAACAAACTCACCCTCATCAAAGCTCCAAAAATAACGAGCTGCCTCTCCAGAACTGCTAGGGAACGCAATAGTAAGGCATGATTTGGCCACATAATTCCATACACCCAAGCGGTCTAACATCCGCCCAAGCATGCCAGATGTGTCGACACATGCCCCTATTCGTCCATCACGCTCGACCTCAGCCCTCAGCACCTCTGCTGTTATGTCAATTCTTCTACGCGCTTCCTCTAAGTACTCAGAAGTGTAGTTTTTTACTTCTACATACTGAGCGTACAACTCCAGATAGCGCGAATCTTTCCGCTCCTGCTTGAGAAAATTAGGATCATCGCAAAACCCAACATTCTCAAATGAAATGTCATGGGATCTGAATTTCAGCTCAAGTTCACGTTGCTTTATCGGATTGGCAAGTTTCCAAGTCATGTCTTCTTTCCCTAGTTAAGTAGGCCACCAAGCCATCACAATATCAACATGCGCGATGTATGCTAGTTTAACCTAGCAATAAACACATCTCAATGTGATGCGGCAGGAGCAAAAAAGGCGCCAAGCTCGCAAGATCGGGGCTTCGGCGCCTTTTGCATCATGGAATCAGCTCCGAGTTCCCCCACACAGGCCGAGACGAGCACCCCCATTGGTCATGTCTAAAGTAGGGATAAGGATTTGAATCTCGATCGGCTTACTCAAGAGGCTGGATAGGACCACAATATCAGCTATGATCTCGTGGTCAATCCGGCTTGTGTGGCTTAAAGCGCCCTGAAAAATACCTCAAGTTTTGCCCTACAATCTCAGCAATGGACATCACTCATGGATGAAAAAGCTTCCCTAACCGCTGACACACTCGAGCTCTTGCTTCTGAACCAGGTAGCGATAAGGGCTGCTCTTGAGGAGCTATCTTTATGGGTTAGTCAGAGGGGATCTGTCCACATCCACGAGAATGTCATGGGGCCCTGCGAGCCTTAGACGTGAACGCTGACGCGATCTCAGCCAGCACAGCAGAGCTGCGCGAGTAAACTGGCCGAGCCGATCAATCCCTATCTTGAACTTACTCAGGGTTTCTTTGCCATATATTCATTAACAACTTCTGACATTAGCTGCTTCTGATTTGCCTTCCGAGGGAAAAGTTGCCAAATCGCGACAATTATCGAAAAGATAAATGCAGCCACCGAAACATACAAACTCAGATTACTGCTACTCAAATATTGCTCAATAAGACTATTTTTCAGCTTGATTGCCGAATTCAAATTCATCAATTCATCTTTGATTTTTTCGTACTCATCCTTATTAAGCTTGTAGGAAATCCCACGAAAATCACGCAAACTTTGCTCATCCAAACCATCAAAAGGATTGACTCTATTATGATCTAGAACAAGAGCGTCCACCTTAGATATAAAATCAATATCTTTATCTTCAAGGCCGTCAACAGCTGTAAGTTTCATAACCTTTAGATCATTGAGCACGAGCAATAAGCTCAAAGTATTTTTCTGATAATAGAGATGCGGTTTAACCAGCGGCCAAATCGTGTCAACTGGATTACTATCAATCTCATGCTGATAAACTAGCTTCACATCATCAAAACTTGCATTCTTTTGAATCGCATTAGTCAACGCGGCACGTAACTCTCCACGCGACACATATCTTTCCGCCTTCTCAGTCATCACGCTCAAGAGTGCTGCGAAAGCCGCCACTATGAAAGCGATAATTGTTGACTTCACCAAGTTCTTGATACGCTGCGAGCGCGTTTTTTTACGAAGATCCTTAGAAATGTTCGACACTAAATGATCGATAAACTCTTTGGGAGCATCGGAAAGACCTTGACTTTTTAGCTGACCTTCGATCTCCCTCCGTAACTCAGCATGAGACTTATCGCGCCATTTATCCTCAATCTCCAATTGAAACTCAGTTGGTTGAGCACCTTTTAATAGCCCTTTTTCACTCGCACCAGAGCCCTCTTGCACTTCGACTTCGGGATCCTTCATCCCAGAAGCTGCCGAATCAACATCGACTTCCTTCAATCCACCCCAACTTTTTTCCACGATATCGCCTTCCCTGCTTCTTAAGCTTATCTTATCTTTTTTTGCGTTTAAGCAAACAACATCATCTTATGCACCATCCCCCCCCAATCGATCGTCCTTAGTCGCAAGCGCCGTCGAAGAACTGCTACTAAACATTTTATCAAAATGATTAAGGAATGTTTCCGTCAAATGACCATGATAGTAACCATATACAACTGTCGGCATCACTACTTTTTGCCTACCAAGGATGTTAAAAACTAACGCTCCATCAATAACCTTCGGCCGGAACCACGCTTTATTCTTCCAATCATCAGCGACATGAGTAAAATCCCCATCCTTATCCCTTACCCAAGTCGTAACCTTCCCCTTCAAATCTTCCTGATCTATTCGCTCATTAAACTTATCCAGCAGCGCTTTAGGATCCGACGTAAAGAAATTCACTGCCATTTTACTTCTCGCCTTTAAGAGACTTGTCAACCTTTCGATATTAGCAAAGCAGCCTACGCTCGCCCAACCCTCATTTCATCAAACCTAAAATTCAGCTTCGCCCTACAGCGTTACGAACTCCGAAATGAGGGCTCTGAGATTTTGGCTGATGCTTAAGGAGCGGCGATGGTGTCTGAATGAGAAAAAGCGCCCAAGCCTTATATGTAAAGGGCTTGGGCGCTTTTTTATGTCTGCGGGGAAAGCCCACAAGAGTCATAGAGGGCCATGGAATGGCGCTCGGTTTGCCCCATTTTTGCCCCACTCCGCTCTATCGAACTCGCCACAATTGGTCGATCTGCGTGGTATACGACCTACTCATTAGCTCGCGGCGCATACCCCAATCGGGGGTGCGGGGGACGCTGCCCGCCCTCATTGTCCCTCGCCCATACCTGTCGTTGATCTGGTCCACCACCGACATCAGTCTGTCGCTCGTCACCGGTTGCGTGATCGCAAAGAGATCGTCCGTGAACTCCCCAGGCTGGCACAAGTCGAGTAATAACACTTCGGCCTTGCTGTACCGGTAGCCCTCCCTGTAAACACGCTCCACCGCGCTTGTCGCCGCCCTGGTGAGCAGCAGCGTATCATTCGTAGGGTAAGGCAGCTCCACAAGCGCTCCCTGCGCATGGTGCAGCTCATCAGGGTTGAACATACCGGTACGGATACTCACTCGCATACGCTTGCATACCGAGCCCTGCGCCCGCAGCTTTTCAGCCGCTCGCCCGGTGTAGGTGGCCACGGCCTGCTTGATCGGGGCAAGCTCACTCAGTCGCTTGCCAAACATCCTGCTGCAGCAGATCTCCTGCTTCGGTGGCGCCGCCTCATCCAGTTCGAGGCAGGGAACGCCAGCCAGCTCGCGCGCGGTCTTCTCCACCACCAC
>NZ_VZZS01000042.1:0-45077 GCF_009650575.1 Pseudomonas sp. MNR3A
ACTGTCACCCTGATCAAGACCATCGCAATGGAAGACGGTCTGCGCTTCGCCATCCGTGAAGGCGGTCGTACCGTCGGCGCCGGCGTCGTAGCCAAAATCATCGAGTAATCACTCGACCGATTGAAAAAACCCCCGCTTAGCGGGGGTTTTTTTTATTGGGTTGACACTAAATAGGGGCGTCTATAGAATCACGCCTCCTTTTAGCGGGCGTAGTGCGTCCGTTGGGAACAGCCTGGAGTCTGAAATCCAATGCAAAATCAGCAAATCCGTATCAGGTTGAAGGCTTTCGACCATCGCCTGATCGACCAATCCACCCAGGAAATCGTGGAAACCGCGAAACGTACTGGTGCACAAGTGCGTGGTCCAATTCCATTGCCTACCCGCAAAGAGCGTTTCACCGTTCTGGTCTCCCCGCACGTCAACAAAGACGCGCGTGACCAGTACGAGATTCGCACTCATAAGCGCGTTCTGGACATCGTCCAGCCAACGGATAAAACCGTTGATGCGCTGATGAAGCTTGATCTCGCGGCAGGTGTGGAAGTGCAGATCAGCCTCGGCTAAGACTTCGGTCTGAGTCGTGTAACGCTCTGAAATGGGCGGCCATAGCGGGTGAAAGCCCCGTACACTCATGAGGTTTACAACATGACTATTGGTGTAGTCGGTCGCAAGTGCGGTATGACCCGCATTTTCACCGAAGAAGGTGTCTCCATTCCGGTCACGGTCATCGAGATCGAGCCGAATCGTGTCACCCAGTTCAAAACTGAAGAAACCGATGGCTACCGTGCAGTGCAAGTCACTGTCGGCGAGCGTCGTGCTTCGCGCGTGACTGCCGCTCAGGCAGGTCACTTCGCCAAGGCTAACGTTGCCGCTGGTCGCGGTGTTTGGGAGTTCCGTCTTGAAGAAGGCGATTTCCAGGCTGGCGATCTGATCAAAGCTGAACTCTTCACTGCAGGCCAGCTGGTAGACGTAACCGGTCAGTCCAAAGGTAAAGGCTTCGCCGGTACCATCAAGCGTTGGAACTTCCGTGGTCAGGACAACACCCACGGTAACTCCGTATCGCACCGTGTCCCTGGCTCCATCGGCCAGTGCCAGACTCCTGGTCGTGTATTCAAGGGCAAGAAGATGTCCGGTCACATGGGCGCTGAGCGCGTGACTGTACAGTCCCTGGAAGTAGTACGCGTAGACGCTGAACGCAACCTGCTGCTGATCAAGGGTGCCGTTCCAGGCGCTACTGGCGGCGACGTGGTTGTGCGTCCGGCTGTCAAGGCTCGCGGTTAAGGGGAAACTGACATGCAACTCAATGTAAATGACGCTCAGGCGATCGAAGTTTCCGAACTGACTTTCGGTGGCGAATTCAACGAGACGCTGGTACACCAAGCAGTCGTGGCCTACATGGCCGGCGGCCGTCAGGGCACCAAGCAGCAGAAGACCCGCTCTGACGTAGCCGGTGGCGGTAAGCGCCCATGGCGTCAGAAGGGTACTGGCCGTGCTCGTGCCGGTACCACTCGTGGTCCGATCTGGCGTGGCGGTGGTGTCACCTTCGCAGCTCGCCCTCAGGATCACTCGCAGAAGCTCAACAAGAAGATGTACCGCGCAGCACTGCGCTCCATCCTCTCCGAGCTGGTGCGTAGCGATCGTCTGGTCGTGGTTCAGGACTTCGCTGTCGAAGCGCCGAAAACCAAAGACCTGCTGAACAAGCTGAACGGCATGGGCCTGAACGACGTACTGATCGTTTCGGACGCAGTTGATCAGAATCTGTACCTGGCTGCTCGTAACCTGCCGCACGTCGACGTACGTGACGTCCAGGGTTCCGACCCGGTCAGCCTGATCGCCTACGAGAAAGTGTTGATCACTGTCTCCGCCGTGAAGAAATTCGAGGAGCTGCTGGGATGAACCAGGAACGCGTATTCAAAGTCCTCCTTGGCCCGCACGTTTCCGAGAAGGCTACCGTTCTGGCTGAGAAAAAAGGCCAGTTCGTATTCAAGGTTGCTACCGATGCAACCAAGCTGGAAATCAAGAAAGCTGTCGAAGGCCTGTTCAACGTAAAAGTTGAAAACGTGTCGACTGTCAACGTCCTGGGTAAAACCAAGCGTACCGCACGTGGTCTGGGCAAGCGTAATGACTGGAAGAAGGCGATCGTCTCCCTTCAGCCAGGCCAAGATCTCGATTTCAGCAGCAGTGCTGAGTAAGGAAGGGGTGCATCATGGCAATCGTTAAATGCAAACCGACTTCCCCTGGCCGCCGTTTCGTGGTCAAGGTGGTCAACAAGGAGCTGCACAAAGGCGCTCCTCACGCACCGCTGCTCGAGAAGAAATCGAAGTCTGGTGGTCGTAACAACAATGGCCGCATTACCACTCGTCACGTTGGTGGTGGTCACAAGCAGCATTACCGTCTGGTCGACTTCCGTCGCAACGACAAAGATGGCATTCCAGCCACTGTCGAGCGCGTGGAATACGATCCAAACCGTACTGCTCACATCGCCCTGCTGTGCTACGCAGACGGCGAGCGTCGCTACATCATCGCCCCTAAAGGCGTGAGCGCTGGCGACCAGCTGATCGCAGGTGCCCTGGCCCCAATCAAGGCCGGTAACTCCCTGCAACTGCGCAACATCCCGGTAGGTAGCACCATTCACGGCATCGAACTGAAGCCGGGTAAAGGTGCACAGATCGCTCGTTCCGCTGGTGCTTCGGCTCAGCTGATCGCTCGTGAAGGTGCCTACGTGACTCTGCGTCTGCGCTCCGGTGAGATGCGCAAAGTACTGGCTGAATGCCGTGCGACCCTGGGTGAAGTCTCGAACTCCGAGCACAGCCTGCGTTCGCTGGGTAAAGCTGGTGCCAAACGCTGGCGCGGCGTTCGCCCAACCGTTCGTGGTGTTGCCATGAACCCGGTTGACCACCCACATGGTGGTGGTGAAGGTCGTACCTCCGGTGGTCGTCATCCGGTATCGCCATGGGGCTTCCCAACCAAGGGTGCGAAAACCCGTGGTAATAAGCGTACCGACAACATGATCGTCCGTCGTCGCAAGTAACTAGAGGGATACGACAGTGCCACGTTCTCTGAAAAAAGGTCCTTTTATCGATCTTCACCTGCTGAAGAAGATCGAAGTGGCGGTGGAGAAGAACGATCGCAAGCCAGTGAAAACCTGGTCGCGCCGCTCGATGATCCTGCCACAAATGGTCGGTCTGACCATCGCGGTACACAACGGTCGCCAACACGTCCCAGTTCTCGTGAACGAAGACATGGTCGGCCACAAACTGGGCGAGTTCGCCGGTACCCGCACCTATCGCGGGCACGTGGCTGACAAGAAAGCCAAGCGTTAAGGGGTAAGGAAATGGAAGTAGCCGCTAAGTTGTCGGGCGCTCGAATCTCCGCCCAGAAAGCCCGCTTGGTCGCCGACCAGATCCGCGGGAAGAAGGTGGGCGAAGCGCTCAACCTGTTGGCCTTCAGCAGCAAAAAAGCCGCTGAAATCATGAAGAAAGTCCTCGAGTCGGCCGTTGCCAACGCCGAACACAACGAAGGCGCAGACGTTGATGACCTGAAGGTCAGCACCGTTTTCGTCAACGAAGGGCGTTCGCTGAAGCGCATCATGCCGCGAGCCAAAGGCCGCGCTGATCGCATCGTCAAGCGGTCTTGCCATATCACTGTCAAGGTTGCGGACAAGTAACGGAGTCGATCAGATGGGTCAGAAAGTACATCCCACTGGCATTCGCCTGGGAATCGTCAAGGAGCACACCTCCGTCTGGTACGCAGACGGTGCTACTTACGCAGATTACCTGTTGAAGGATCTGAAAACGCGTGAGTACCTCCAAGACAAACTAAAAAGCGCGTCCGTAAGCCGTATCGATATTCATCGTCCGGCTCAAACTGCACGCATCACCATCCACACCGCTCGTCCCGGTATCGTTATCGGCAAGAAGGGTGAGGATGTAGAGAAGCTGCGTCAGGACCTGACCAAGCAGATGGGTGTGCCTGTGCACATCAACATCGAAGAGATCCGCAAGCCGGAACTCGACGCCATGCTGGTTGCGCAAAGCGTTGCCCAGCAGCTGGAGCGCCGCGTTATGTTCCGTCGCGCCATGAAGCGCGCCGTACAAAACGCCATGCGTATTGGTGCCAAAGGCATCAAGATCCAGGTGAGCGGTCGTCTCGGCGGTGCCGAGATCGCCCGTACTGAGTGGTATCGCGAAGGTCGTGTGCCTCTGCACACCCTGCGTGCCGATATCGACTACAACACCTACGAAGCTCACACCACCTATGGTGTGATCGGTGTGAAGGTTTGGATCTTCAAAGGCGAAGTAATTGGTGGTCGCCAGGAAGAGCTGAAGCCGCAAGCACCAGCGCCTCGTAAAAAAGCTGCTAAGTAAGGGGTACGCCAAATGTTGCAACCAAAGCGTACAAAATTCCGCAAGCAGATGACCGGCCACAACCGTGGTCTGGCTCTGCGCGGTAGCAAGGTCAGCTTCGGCGAGTTCGCTCTGAAAGCTGTCGCTCGCGGTCGTCTCACCGCCCGCCAGATCGAGTCGGCGCGTCGTGCGCTGACCCGTCACGTAAAACGTGGCGGCAAGATCTGGATCCGTGTATTCCCGGACAAGCCGGTTACCAAGAAGCCTCTCGAGGTTCGTATGGGTAAAGGTAAGGGTTCCGTGGAGTACTGGGTTGCCCAGATCCAGCCAGGCAAAGTCCTGTACGAGATCGAGGGTGTTTCTGAAGAGCTGGCGCGCGAAGCTTTCGCCCTGGCTGCTGCAAAGCTGCCTCTCGCCACCTCCTTTGTTAAGCGGACGGTGATGTGATGAAAGCGAATGAACTTCGTGAAAAATCGGCACAGCAACTGAATGAGCAACTGCTCGGCTTGCTGCGCGACCAGTTCAATCTGCGTATGCAGAAAGCAACTGGCCAGTTGGGGCAGTCGCACCTGCTCTCGCAAGTTAAGCGTGACATCGCTCGCGTGAAAACTGTGCTCAACCAGCAGGCAGGTAAGTGATCATGGCTGAAGCTGAAAAAACCGTCCGTACGCTGACTGGCCGTGTCGTCAGCGACAAAATGGACAAGACCATCACCGTTCTGATCGAGCGTCGCGTTAAGCACCCGATCTACGGTAAATACGTTAAGCGTTCGACTAAGCTGCACGCGCACGACGAAACCAACCAGTGCAAGATCGGCGACAAGGTTTCGATTACCGAAACTCGTCCGCTGGCCAAGACCAAGTCCTGGGCACTGGTTGAAGTCCTCGAACGCGCTGTTGAAGTCTAAGGGCTAGGGGTCGGAGAAATTTTATGATTCAGACTCAATCCATGCTCGATGTGGCCGATAACAGCGGCGCTCGTCGCGTCATGTGCATCAAGGTGCTCGGCGGTTCGCACCGCCGTTACGCCGGCATCGGTGACATCATCAAAGTTACCGTCAAGGAAGCGATTCCTCGCGGTAAGGTCAAGAAAGGCCAGGTGATGACCGCTGTTGTCGTCCGTACCCGTCACGGTGTACGTCGCGCTGACGGTTCCATCATTCGTTTCGACGGCAACGCTGCTGTTCTGCTGAACAACAAGCAAGAGCCGATCGGTACCCGCATCTTCGGGCCAGTGACCCGTGAACTTCGTAACGAGAAGTTCATGAAGATCGTCTCGCTCGCCCCTGAAGTGCTGTAAGGAGATCCGACATGCAAAAGATTCGTCGTGACGACGAGATCATCGTGATCGCCGGCAAAGACAAGGGTAAGCGCGGTAAGGTGCTGAAGGTTCTCGCTGATGACCGTCTGGTCATCGGTGGTGTCAACCTGGTCAAGCGTCATACCAAGCCGAACCCGATGGCAGGCGTTCAGGGCGGTATCGTCGAGAAAGAAGCGCCTCTGCACGCTTCCAACGTTGCCATCTTCAATGGCGAAACCAACAAGGCTGACCGCGTTGGTTTCAAAGTAGAAGACGGTAAGAAAATTCGTGTCTTCAAGTCGACCCAAAAAGCGGTTGATGCTTGAACACTGCTAGGTAGAAGACCATGGCACGACTGAAAGAGATTTACCGGAACGAAATCGCTCCCAAGCTTAAGGAAGAACTTAAGCTGTCGAACGTGATGGAAGTTCCGCGCGTTACCAAGATCACCCTGAACATGGGTCTGGGCGAAGCGATCGGCGACAAGAAAGTCATCGAGCATGCAGTTGCCGACCTGGAAAAGATCACCGGTCAAAAGCCGGTCGTGACTTTCGCTCGTAAATCCATCGCGGGCTTCAAAGTCCGTGAAGGCTGGCCGATCGGCGTCAAGGTGACCCTGCGTAGCGACAAGATGTACGAATTCCTGGACCGCCTGCTGGCGATCTCCCTGCCTCGGGTTCGCGACTTCCGCGGCCTGAATGCCAAGTCCTTCGATGGTCGTGGCAACTACAGCATGGGCGTGAAAGAGCAGATCATCTTCCCGGAAATCGACTACGACAAGATCGATGCTCTGCGCGGTTTGGACATCACCCTGACCACCACTGCTCGTTCGGACGACGAAGGCCGCGCTCTGCTGCGTGCATTCAAGTTCCCGTTCCGCAACTGATTGGAGTAGGAAAATGGCCAAGAAGAGCATGAAAAACCGCGAGCTGAAGCGTCAGCTCACGGTAGCCAAGTACGCCAAAAAGCGTGCCGAGCTGAAAGCGACCATCGTCAACCTGAACGCCTCTCCAGAAGAGCGTTTCGCTGCCGTTGTCGCTCTGCAGAAGCAGCCTCGTGATGCCAGCGCTTCGCGTCTGCGCAACCGTTGCCGCCTGACCGGTCGTCCTCACGGTGTTTACCGTAAGTTCGGCCTGGGCCGTAACATGCTGCGTCAAGCTGCAATGCGCGGTGACGTACCAGGTCTGGTCAAGGCCTCCTGGTAATCGCTGCAGGTGTGATCCCGGCGTAGGGGGAGCAATCTTCCGACCGCCGGTGACATCGCCAACAAACAAGCCCCCTCGTGGGGCTTGTTTCGTTTCTGTCTTGTGTCTAGAATGACCGGCTCACCTGAGCCTGGGTTTTTTGCCCGGGGCGGTCAGGTGGTTGTGATAGCCGCAAGGCTAATAATTCTTGTATCAGGAGCATCTAGCCCATGAGTATGCAGGACCCGTTAGCGGACATGCTAACTCGCATCCGTAATGCCCAGATGGCTGAAAAGTCCGTCGTAAGCATGCCTTCCTCCACTCTGAAGGTCGCGGTTGCCAAAGTTCTGAAGGACGAAGGTTACATCGCTGGCTACCAGGTCAGTGGCGAAGCCAAGCCTTCCCTGTCGATCGAACTGAAGTACTTCGAAGGCCGTCCGGTCATCGAGGAACTGAAGCGCTCCAGCCGTCCAGGCCTGCGCCAGTACAAGTCCGTCTCCGACCTGCCGAAAGTACGTGGCGGTCTGGGCGTGTCTATCGTCTCCACCAACAAAGGTGTGATGACTGATCGCGCTGCGCGCGCTGCCGGTGTCGGTGGCGAAGTTCTGTGCACAGTGTTCTAAGGGGAGATAGGCATGTCTCGCGTCGCTAAGAACCCCGTTAAGCTGCCATCCGGTGTCGAAGTCAAATTCGCCGGCCAGCAGCTTTCGGTGAAGGGTGCCAAGGGCACTCTCGAACTGAACGTTCACTCGTCTGTTGAAGTTACCGAAGAGTCCGGCGAGCTGCGCTTCGTCGCTCGCAACGGTGACCAGCAAGCTCGTGCCATGGCCGGTACCACCCGTGCTCTGGTGAACAACATGGTCCAGGGCGTAAGCCAAGGCTTCGAGCGCAAGCTCCAGCTGGTCGGTGTTGGTTACAAGGCACAGGCCAAGGGCACCATCCTGAACCTGGCTCTGGGCTTCTCGCATCCAGTGGACTACGAACTGCCAGCCGGTATCACCGCTGAAACCCCAAGCCAGACCGACATCCTGATCAAGGGTATCGACAAGCAGCTGGTGGGTCAGGTGGCCGCTGAAATCCGCGACTTCCGTCCGCCAGAGCCTTACAAAGGCAAGGGTGTGCGTTACGCGGACGAAGTAGTCCGTCGTAAAGAAGCCAAGAAGAAGTAGGGCCTAGCAAATGACCGACAAAAAAGTTATTCGACTGCGTCGCGCTCGCAAAGCACGCCTGAAAATGCACGAGCTCGAAGCCGTGCGTCTGTGCGTGTTCCGCTCCTCGCAGCACATCTATGCCCAGGTCATTTCGGCCGACGGCAGCAAGGTTCTGGCAAGCGCCTCGACCTTGGACAAAGAACTGCGTGATGGCGCCACCGGCAACATCGACGCGGCCACTAAGGTTGGCAAGCTGGTAGCTGAGCGTGCGAAAGCCGCCGGTGTATCTCAAGTTGCCTTTGACCGTTCCGGCTTCAAGTACCATGGTCGCGTCAAGGCGCTGGCCGATGCTGCTCGTGAAGGCGGACTGGAGTTCTAAGTTATGGCAAATAACGATCAAAAGCGCGACGAAGGCTACATCGAGAAGCTGGTTCAAGTTAACCGCGTTGCTAAAACCGTTAAAGGCGGCCGTATCTTCACCTTCACCGCGCTGACCGTGGTAGGTGATGGCAAAGGTCGCGTCGGCTTCGGCCGTGGCAAATCGCGCGAAGTACCTGCCGCGATCCAGAAAGCCATGGAAGCCGCCCGTCGCAATATGATCCAGGTTGACCTGAAGGGCACCACCCTGCAGTACGCCACCAAGGCTGCCCACGGCGCCTCGAAGGTTTACATGCAGCCTGCTTCGGAAGGTACCGGTATCATCGCCGGCGGCGCAATGCGTGCTGTCCTGGAAGTTGCTGGTGTCCAGAACGTTCTGGCCAAGTGCTACGGTTCGACCAACCCAGTGAACGTGGTTTACGCCACCTTCAAGGGTCTGAAAGCCATGCAATCTCCTGAATCCATTGCTGCCAAGCGCGGCAAGAGCGTTGAGGAGATCTTCTGATCATGGCAACCGTAAAAGTAACGCTGATCAAGAGCACCGCCGGCCGCCTGCCTAACCACATCCTGTGCGTTAAAGGCCTGGGTCTGCGTCGCATCGGTCACACTGTAGAAGTCCAGGATACTCCCGAGAATCGCGGGATGATCAACAAGGCTTACTACATGCTGCGCGTCGAGGGTTAATCGATGAAACTCAATGATCTGAGTCCAGCGCCGGGTTCCCGTCGCGAGAAGCATCGTCCGGGTCGTGGTATCGGTAGCGGTTTGGGCAAGACTGGTGGCCGTGGTCACAAAGGTCAGACCTCCCGTTCCGGTGGCACCATCGCTCCGGGCTTCGAAGGCGGTCAACAGCCGCTGCACCGTCGTCTGCCGAAGTTCGGCTTCGTTTCCCTGAAAGCCATGGATCGCGCCGAAGTGCGTCTGTCCGAGCTGGCCAAGGTGGAAGGCGACGTGATCTCCGTACAGTCCCTGAAAGACGCCAACGTGATTGGCCAGCATGTACAGCGTGTGAAAATCATGCTGTCCGGCGAAGTCACTCGCGCAGTCACTATCAAGGGCATCGCCGTCACCAAAGGTGCGCGTGCGGCTATCGAAGCAGCTGGCGGCAAGTTCGAGGAATAAATGGCTAAGCAAGGTGCTCTCTCTTCGCTCGGTAAGGGCGGGATGTCGGAACTCTGGGCTCGTCTGCGCTTTCTGTTCATGGCGATCATCGTCTATCGGATCGGCGCACATATCCCGGTGCCTGGCATCAATCCAGACCGTCTGGCGGATCTGTTTCGACAGAATGAGGGGACCATTCTTAGCTTGTTCAACATGTTTTCCGGTGGTGCGCTGGAGCGCATGAGCATCTTTGCACTGGGGATCATGCCGTACATCTCGGCATCGATCATCATGCAGCTCATGACCGCAGTCAGCCCTCAGCTGGAGCAGTTGAAGAAGGAAGGTGAAGCTGGCCGTCGCAAGATCAGCCAGTACACCCGCTACGGCACCGTTATCCTGGCGCTGGTTCAAGCCATTGGCATGTCCATTGGCCTGGCCAACCAGGGCGTGGCGTTTTCTGCTGGCCTGGGCTTCCATGTCGTTGCCGTCTCCACCTTCGTGGCTGGCGCAATGTTCATGATGTGGCTCGGCGAGCAGATCACCGAGCGCGGTGTGGGCAACGGTATCTCGATGTTGATCTTCGCAGGTATCGTTGCCGGTCTTCCGAGAGCAATCGGGCAGTCTTTCGAGTCTGCGCGCACAGGCGATATCAACATCTTCGCCCTGGTCGCTATCGGTTTGCTTGCAGTAGCGATTATCGGTTTCGTGGTGTTCATTGAGCGTGGTCAGCGTCGTATCGCCGTTCACTACGCCAAGCGTCAGCAGGGCCGCAAGGTCTTCGCTGCGCAGACCAGCCACTTGCCGCTGAAAGTGAACATGGCGGGCGTCATTCCTGCCATTTTCGCGAGCAGCATCTTGCTGTTCCCGGCTTCGCTGGGTGCCTGGTTCGGTCAGTCCGAGGGTATGGGCTGGCTGCAGGACATCTCGCAGTCGATCGCTCCTGGTCAGCCGTTGAACATTCTGCTGTTTAGTGCAGGGATCATCTTCTTCTGCTTCTTCTACACAGCGTTGATGTTCAACCCGAAAGACGTAGCGGAAAACCTGAAGAAGTCCGGTGCCTTTATTCCGGGTATCCGTCCTGGTGAGCAGTCGGCGCGCTACATTGATGGCGTTCTGACTCGTTTGACCATGTTCGGTGCTCTTTACATGATGGCCGTCTGCCTTCTGCCCCAGTTCCTGGTGGTGGCAGCAAACGTGCCGTTCTACCTTGGCGGGACCTCGTTGCTGATTGTGGTAGTGGTTGTGATGGACTTCATGTCCCAAGTACAATCGCACCTCGTTTCGCACCAGTACGAATCCCTGATGAAGAAAGCCAACCTGAAAGGCTACGGTGGCAGCGGTCTGCTGCGCTGATAGACCCCTAAGGTTCGAGGAGTCGGTAATGAAAGTTCGTGCATCGGTGAAAAAGCTGTGCCGCAACTGCAAGATCATTCGTCGCGAAGGTATCGTGCGCGTGATCTGCAGCGCGGAACCGCGTCACAAGCAGCGCCAAGGCTGAGTGTGATCTGCGCTTCAAACCCAGCAGCTAGTGTGCTGCTGGGTTGATTATTCGTTTCTACAGCGATATTATCTCGCGCCCTATTTCTTGGCTTCCGGGGCGTAGGTAGCTGTCAATTGGAGTCCCACTGAATGGCCCGTATTGCAGGCGTCAACATTCCAGATAACAAGCATGCTGTTATCTCGCTGACCTACATCTATGGTGTCGGTCGCACAACTGCACAGAAAATCTGTGCAGACGCTGGTGTAAATCCAGCCGCTAAGATCAAGGATCTGAGCGACGAGCAAATCGAAACCCTGCGTGGCGAAGTCGCGAAGTTCACCACCGAAGGTGACCTGCGCCGTGACATCAACATGAAGATCAAGCGCTTGATGGACCTGGGTTGCTACCGCGGCCTGCGTCATCGTAAAGGTCTGCCGGTTCGCGGTCAGCGCACCAAGACCAACGCACGCACCCGTAAGGGCCCGCGTAAGCCGATCCGCAAGTAATCGCCCAGGAATATAGACATGGCAAAACCTGCTGCTCGTCCTCGTAAAAAAGTCAAAAAGACAGTGGTTGATGGCATCGCCCACATCCATGCGTCTTTCAACAACACCATCGTGACCATCACCGACCGTCAGGGCAACGCTTTGTCCTGGGCGACTTCCGGTGGTTCGGGTTTCCGTGGTTCGCGCAAATCCACCCCGTTCGCAGCTCAGATCGCTGCTGAGCGCGCTGGTCAAGCTGCGCTGGAATACGGTCTGAAGAACCTCGACGTGAACGTCAAGGGTCCAGGTCCAGGTCGTGAGTCCGCCGTTCGTGCACTGAACAGCTGCGGCTACAAGATCGCCAGCATCACCGACGTGACGCCAATCCCGCATAACGGGTGCCGTCCGCCGAAGAAGCGTCGCGTGTAATCAGGAGACAGATAAATGGCACGTTACATTGGTCCAAAATGCAAACTGTCTCGCCGTGAAGGCACTGACCTGTTCCTGAAGAGCGGTGTTCGCGCTCTGGAATCGAAGTGCAACATCGAAGCAGCCCCAGGTGTACACGGCCAGCGCCGTGGCCGTCAGTCCGACTACGGTACCCAGCTGCGCGAGAAACAAAAAGTCCGCCGTATCTACGGTGTCCTGGAGCGCCAGTTCCGCGGTTACTACCAAGTCGCAGCCTCGAAAAAAGGCGCTACTGGTGAGAACCTGCTGCAACTGCTGGAATGCCGCCTGGACAACGTCGTTTACCGTATGGGCTTCGGTTCGACTCGTTCCGAATCCCGTCAGCTGGTTTCGCACAAAGCGATCAGCGTTAACGGCAAGACCGTAAACATTCCATCCTACCAAGTTCGTCCGGGTGACGTGGTCGCGGTTCGTGAGAAGTCGCTGAACCAGCTGCGCATTGTTCAAGCCCTTGAACTGTGCGCCCAGCGTGGCCGCGTTGAGTGGGTAGACGTTGATTCTGCTAAAAAGTCGGGCGTTTTCAAGAACGTTCCTGCTCGCAGCGATCTGTCCGCCGACATCAACGAAAACCTGATTGTCGAGCTCTACTCCAAGTAAGGGCTAGAAAATAGGTGCATCCATGCAGATTTCGGTAAATGAGTTCCTGACTCCCCGTCACATCGACGTGCAGGTAGTCAGTCCAACCCGCGCCAAGATCACGCTCGAGCCTCTCGAGCGTGGTTTCGGCCATACCCTGGGCAACGCGCTGCGTCGCATCCTGTTGTCCTCCATGCCTGGCTGTGCAGTAGTCGAGGCCGAGATCGATGGCGTACTCCATGAGTACTCCGCGATCGAAGGTGTACAGGAAGACGTCATTGAAATCCTGTTGAACCTCAAAGGCCTGGCGATCAAGCTGCACGGTCGTGACGAAGTTACGCTGACCTTGTCGAAAAAGGGTTCGGGGGTGGTTACCGCTGCCGATATTCAGCTGGATCACGATGTCGAGATCGTCAATCCCGATCACGTAATCGCGAACCTGGCGTCCAACGGCGCCCTGAACATGAAGCTCACCGTAGCTCGTGGTCGCGGTTACGAGCCGGCCGATTCCCGTCAGACTGACGAAGATGAAAGCCGCAGCATTGGCCGTCTTCAGCTGGACGCTTCGTTCAGCCCGGTGCGTCGTATCGCCTACGTGGTCGAGAACGCCCGTGTTGAACAGCGTACCAACCTGGACAAGCTGGTCATCGATCTGGAAACCAACGGCACCCTGGACCCTGAAGAGGCCATCCGTCGGGCCGCGACCATCCTGCAACAGCAGCTGGCCGCGTTCGTCGACCTCAAAGGTGACAGCGAGCCGGTCGTGGTCGAGCAGGAAGACGAGATCGATCCGATCCTGCTGCGCCCGGTTGACGACCTGGAACTGACTGTACGTTCGGCCAACTGCCTCAAGGCGGAGAACATCTACTACATCGGCGACCTGATTCAGCGTACCGAAGTAGAGCTGTTGAAGACTCCTAACCTGGGCAAGAAGTCCCTGACCGAAATCAAGGACGTCCTGGCCTCCCGTGGTCTGTCTCTCGGCATGCGCCTCGACAACTGGCCGCCTGCAAGTCTTAAGAAAGACGACAAGGCGACTGCCTGATCGTCGTAATCACCGAACGTAGTGTTTGGTAAGGAATGAATCATGCGTCATCGTAAAAGTGGACGTCACCTGAGCCGTACCAGCTCTCACCGCAAGGCTATGTTCCAGAACATGGCAGTGTCGCTGATCGAGCACGAGCTGATCAAAACCACCCTGCCGAAAGCCAAGGAACTGCGCCGCGTTGCCGAGCCGCTGATCACCTTGGCCAAGGAAGATAGCGTCGCCAACCGTCGTCTGGCTTTCGACCGTACCCGTTCGAAATCCGCTGTTGGCAAGCTGTTCAACGACCTGGGCAAGCGTTACGCCACCCGTCAGGGCGGCTACCTGCGCATCCTGAAGTGCGGTTTCCGCGCTGGCGACAACGCGCCTATGGCGTACGTCGAGCTGGTTGATCGTCCGGTCGGTGGTGCTGTAGAAGCTGCCGAGTAAGACGTTCTGTCTGCTACAAGAAACCGGGCCTAGTGCCCGGTTTTTTGTGTCTTAATAAATTGTAAAAAACTATCGATATAAGCATATCTATAAATTAGATCTTGTCATGTTGCGCACCCATACTTGCTCTCAGGCCGATTAGCCGGCATTTCGAGACCGATAAGGAGAGCCCATGAGCAAGATTCTTACTACCGCCAGCGGTGCACCTGTAGCCGATAACCAGAATTCCCGTTCGGCAGGCCCACGCGGCCCGCTGCTGCTCGACGACTTCCATCTGATCGAGAAGCTGGCCCACTTCAATCGCGAGAACATCCCTGAACGTCGCGTGCACGCCAAGGGGTCGGGCGCTTACGGCACCTTCACCGTCACTCGCGACATCACTCAATACACCAGCGCTCGTCTGTTCGAGAGCATCGGCAAGCAGACCGAAACCTTCCTGCGTTTCTCCACTGTCGGAGGCGAACGCGGTTCGGCCGACACCGAGCGCGACCCACGTGGTTTTGCCGTCAAGTTCTACACCGAAGAAGGTAACTGGGACATCGTCGGCAACAACACCCCCGTGTTCTTCATTCGCGATCCGCTGAAATTCCCGGACTTTATCCACACCCAGAAGCGTCACCCACAGACCAACCTGAAGAACGCCCAGATGATGTGGGACTTCTGGTCACATTCGCCCGAGGCGCTGCACCAGGTCACCATCCTGTTCTCTGATCGGGGTATTCCGGACGGCTACCGCCACATGCACGGTTTCGGCAGCCATACCTATAGCCTGCTGAGCGCCGATGGCCGGCGCACCTGGGTCAAGTGGCACTTCAAGACCCAGCAAGGTATCAAGAACCTGGCCCCGGCCGATGCGGCACGTATCGCGGGTACCGATCCAGACTACGCCCAACGTGACTTGTTCGAAGCGATCGATCGCGGCGACTACCCGCGCTGGACCGTCTGCATCCAGGTGATGAGCGAAGAAGAAGCGGCCAATCGCGCCGAGAACCCCTTTGACGTCACCAAGACCTGGTCGCAGAAGGACTACCCACTGATCGAGGTAGGTGTGCTGGAACTCAATCGCAACCCGCTCAACTACTTCGCTGAAGTCGAGCAGGCCGCGTTCGGGCCGAGCAACATGGTGCCAGGTGTTGGCCTGTCTCCAGATCGCATGCTGCAGGGCCGCGTATTCGCCTACGCTGATGCCCACCGCTACCGCATTGGTACCAATCACCAGCATTTGCCGGTGAATGCGCCACGTAGCCCGGTGCACAGCTATCAGCGCGATGGGGCGATGACCATGGGCAGCTACGGCAGCGCTCCGAACTACGAGCCGAACAGCTATGCCGATGCGCCCAAGCAGTCGCCTCGTCATGCCGAGCCTGCGTTGGCCCTAAATGGTGCGGCGGATCGTTACGACCACCGTGAGGACAATGACTACTACAGCCATGCGGGTGCGCTGTTCCGCTTGATGAACGCCGAGCAGCAAGCCCTGTTGATAAACAACATTGCCGGCACCCTGCAAGGCGTCAGCGAAGATGTGGTGCAGCGTCAGTTGCAGCACTTCTTCAAGGCAGATCCTGCTTACGGCGAGGGGATTGCAAACGCCTTGGGCATCAAGCTGGCCTAAGTCGAAGTGATAAGGAGAACCGCCCTCATTTGGGCGGTTTTTCAATGAAAATCACTACGGTTTGCCCGCTTTTTTCACACAAATTGCGCATTTTTCAGTGACCTTGAAGAAGTCATGGTTCACACTATCTCCTTATCAAGCTTTCACTCAGGGAGAATCAGGGCGATGCAAGGTCACCCGGACGTAATCGATTACCTCAACACGTTGCTGACGGGCGAACTGGCGGCACGTGACCAATACTTCATTCACTCGCGCATGTACGAAGACTGGGGCTTGGCCAAGCTCTACGAACGCATCAACCACGAGATGGAAGAAGAGGCGCAGCACGCCGATGCCCTGATTCGCCGCATTCTCATGCTCGAAGGTACCCCGCGCATGCGCCCGGATGACCTCGACGTGGGCACCACCGTGCCTGACATGATCGCTGCCGACCTGCGCCTGGAGTACAAGGTCCGCGCCGCATTGTGCAAAGGCATCGAGTTGTGCGAGTTGCACAAGGACTACATCAGCCGCGATATCCTGCGCGCGCAACTGGCCGACACCGAGGAAGATCATACCTACTGGCTGGAGAAGCAGCAGGGCCTGATCAAGTCCATCGGGCTGCAGAATTACCTGCAATCGCAAATGTAACGTCCCTGCAGAGGGCACGTATAGAGAGAAAAGCCCCCGGCATTTGCATGCCAGGGGCTTTTTTTGTCAGGCCCGGTCGCGTTCCAGCAGGGGCTTCAGGTAATGCCCGGTATACGACTGCTTCATCTTGGCCAGTTCCTCGGGCGTGCCGCTGGCAATGATCTGGCCGCCCTTGGAGCCACCTTCCGGCCCCAGGTCCACCAGCCAGTCGGCGGTCTTGATCACGTCCAGGTTGTGCTCGATCACCACCACGGTGTTGCCGTGGTCGCGCAGGCGATGCAGCACGTCCAGCAACTGCTGGATGTCAGCGAAGTGCAGGCCGGTGGTCGGCTCGTCGAGGATGTAGAGGGTCTTGCCGGTGTCGCGCTTGGACAACTCGCGCGACAGCTTCACCCGCTGCGCCTCACCGCCTGAAAGCGTCGTAGCCGACTGTCCTAGCTTGATGTACGAAAGGCCCACGTCCATCAGTGTCTGCAGCTTGCGCGCCAACGCCGGGACCGCGTCGAAGAACTCGCGTGCGTCCTCGATGGTCATTTCCAGAACCTCGTGGATATTCTTGCCCTTGTACTTGATCTCCAGCGTCTCGCGGTTATAGCGCTTGCTCTTGCACACATCACACGGCACGTAGATATCCGGCAGGAAGTGCATTTCCACCTTGATCAGGCCATCGCCCTGGCACGCTTCGCAGCGCCCGCCCTTGACGTTGAACGAGAAGCGCCCAGGGCCATAACCCCGAGAACGCGACTCCGGCACGCCAGCGAACAGTTCGCGGATCGGCGTGAAAATGCCGGTATAGGTGGCCGGGTTCGAGCGCGGTGTGCGGCCGATCGGGCTCTGGTCGATATCGACCACCTTGTCCAGGTGCTGCAGGCCATCCATGCTGGTGTGCGCTGCCGCTTCCAGGCTGCTGGCACCATTGAGCGCAGTGGCTGCGAGAGGGAACAGGGTGTTGTTGATCAGTGTTGACTTGCCCGAGCCGGACACACCGGTGACGCAGGTCAGCAGGCCGATCGGCACTTCCAGGTCGACGTTCTGCAGGTTATTGCCGCGTGCCCCCTTGAGCTTGAGCGACAGCTTCTTGTTGCGTGGCGTGCGTTTGGCCGGCACGGCGATCTTCTTGCGACCGGACAGGTACATGCCAGTCACCGAGTCGGGGTGCGCCATGACTTCCTGTGGTGAGCCTTCGGCGACGATCTGCCCGCCATGCACCCCGGCGCCCGGGCCGATGTCGACGACATAGTCGGCCAGGCGAATGGCGTCCTCGTCGTGCTCCACCACGATCACCGTATTGCCCAGGTCGCGCAGGTGGTTGAGCGTGGCGAGCAGACGGTCGTTGTCACGCTGGTGCAGGCCGATCGACGGCTCGTCGAGGATGTACATCACCCCCACCAGGCCGGCGCCAATCTGGCTGGCCAGGCGGATTCGCTGGGCCTCGCCACCCGAAAGGGTTTCGGCGCTGCGGTCGAGGGTGAGGTAGTCCAGGCCGACGTTGACCAGGAACTGCAGGCGCTCGCAGATCTCCTTGAGGATCTTCGCTGCAATTTCTCCGCGTCGACCGCTGAGCGTCAGGGCGGCGAAGTACTCGCTGGCATCGCCGATCGGCAGGTTGGTGACTGCCGGCAGGGTTTTTTCGCCCACCCATACATGGCGCGCTTCGCGACGCAGGCGGGTGCCACGGCAGTCCGGGCACGGCTGGGTGCCAAGGAACTTGGCCAGCTCCTCGCGCACGGTCGCCGATTCGGTCTCGCGGTAGCGGCGTTCCAGGTTCGGCACGATGCCTTCGAACGGGTGCGAGCGCTTGACGATGTCGCCGCGGTCGTTGAGGTACTTGAAGTCGACGCTTTGCTTGCCGCTGCCCTGCAGGATCACCTTCTGGTGATCGGCCGAGAGCTGGCCGAAAGGCTCGTCGAGGCTGAAGCCGTAATGCGCCGCCAGCGAGCCGAGCATCTGGAAGTAGTAGACGTTGCGCCGGTCCCAGCCACGAATCGCACCTTCGGCCAGGGTCAGTTCGCTGTTGACCAGACGCTTGGTGTCGAAGAACTGCTTCACGCCCAGGCCATCGCACGTGGGGCAGGCGCCAGCCGGGTTGTTGAAGGAGAACAGCTTGGGTTCGAGCTCACTGATCGCATGGCCGCAGACCGGGCAGGCGAAGCGGGCGGAGAAGATCATGTCCTCGGCGCTTTCGTCATCCATCTGCGCCACCAGGGCGATACCGTCGGCCAGCTTCAGCGCGGTCTCGAAGGACTCGGCCAGGCGCTGCTGCAGGTCGTTGCGCACCTTGAAGCGGTCGACCACCACATCGATGCTGTGCTTCTTCTGCTTGTCGAGCTTGGGCAACTCGTCGAGTTCGTACAGCTTGCCGTTGACCCGCGCACGAACGAAGCCCTGGGCGCGCAGCTCATCGAACACCGCCAGGTGCTCACCCTTGCGCTCGCGCACCACGGGTGCCAGCAGCATCAGCTTGCTGCCTTCGGGTTGCTCGAGCACCAGGTCGACCATCTGGCTGATCGTTTGCGCTTCCAGCGGAATGTCGTGGTCCGGGCAGCGTGGCGTACCGACGCGGGCATAGAGCAGGCGCAGGTAGTCGTAGATTTCGGTGATGGTGCCGACGGTCGAACGCGGGTTGTGCGAGGTCGACTTCTGCTCGATGGAGATTGCCGGTGACAGGCCTTCGATGGTGTCGACATCGGGCTTTTCCATCATCGACAGGAACTGCCGGGCATAGGCCGACAGCGACTCCACGTAGCGACGCTGACCTTCGGCGTAGAGTGTGTCGAAGGCCAGTGACGACTTGCCGGAACCGGACAGACCGGTGATCACGATCAGTTTGTCCCGGGGCAGGGTCAGGTCGATGTTCTTCAGGTTGTGGGTACGTGCCCCACGGATCAGGATCTTGTCCACTACGGCCTCGCTTGGCGGGCATAAACAAAGAAGTATACGGCGCGCTGCCACTACGCGGCAAAGCGTCGCGTATATGCCGTCTAGCCGTCGGACTGATAGAATCGCCGCCGGTTCACACGAGGTTTATCCATGCACGACACCCACAACGAGCGCATGAGTGGCAGCGAAACCCGCGCCGCAGGCGGCCTTGCCTTGGTCTTTGCCTTTCGTATGCTGGGCATGTTCATGGTCCTGCCCGTGCTGGCCACCTATGGCATGGACCTCGCCGGTGCCACGCCCGCGCTGATCGGCCTGGCCATTGGCGCCTACGGCCTGACGCAAGCCGTGCTACAGATCCCGTTCGGGGTGATTTCCGACCGCATCGGGCGCCGTCCGGTAATCTACCTGGGCCTGGTGATCTTCGCCCTTGGCAGCTTACTGGCGGCCCAAGCCGATTCGATCTGGGGCGTGATCGCCGGACGCATCCTGCAGGGCGCGGGGGCGATTTCCGCAGCGGTCATGGCCTTGCTCTCCGACCTCACCCGCGAACAGCATCGCACCAAGGCCATGGCCATGATCGGCATGAGCATCGGCCTGTCGTTCGCAGTGGCGATGGTGATAGGGCCGCTGCTGACAAGTGCCTTTGGCTTGTCGGGATTGTTCCTCGCTACCGCAGGACTTGCCGTCGTCGGTATCGCCCTGATCGCCTTCGTCGTGCCCAGCGCGCATAGCGCACTGCAACACCGCGAATCGGGTGTCGCACGCCAAGCGCTCGGCCCGACCCTGCGTAATCCGGACCTTCTGCGCCTGGACCTGAGCATTTTCATCCTCCATGCGATCCTCATGGCCAGCTTCGTGGCCCTGCCGCTGGCCTTCGTCGAGCGTGGCGGCCTGCCCAAGGAAGAGCACTGGTGGGTATACCTGACCGCCTTGCTCGTCTCATTTTTTGCAATGGTGCCGTTCATCATCTACGGCGAAAAGAAGCGCAAGATGAAACGCGTGTTGGTTGGTGCGGTCACTGTGCTGCTGCTGATCGAGGTGTTCTTCTGGCGCTGGGCTGACGACTTGCGAGGACTGGTGACCGGCACCGTGATATTCTTTACCGCCTTCAACCTGCTGGAGGCATCCTTGCCTTCGCTGGTCAGCAAGGTGTCGCCCGCCGGCGGCAAGGGAACGGCCATGGGGGTCTACTCCACGAGCCAGTTCCTGGGTGCCGCGCTGGGAGGAATCATCGGTGGCTGGTTGTACCAGCACGGTGGCCTGGGCATGGTGTTCCTGGGATGTGCTGTACTGTGTGGTATCTGGCTGGTATCTGCCCTGGGCATGAATGAACCGCCGTACGTCACCAGCCTGCGCATGCCGCTGACACCGGAGGCGGTTCGCGAAGCTGGATTGACCGAGCGCCTGATGGCTGTGCCGGGTGTAACCGACGCCGTGGTGGTGGCAGAAGAAGCCGCCATCTATATCAAACTGGATACGAAAATTTTGGACCGTGCGACCCTCGAGCGTCTGGTGAACCCAGCCTCGGCGGCGTGCGAAGCCTAGGAGAACGTTATGGCCCGTGGGGTTAACAAAGTCATTCTGGTTGGTACTTGCGGCCAGGATCCCGAAGTCCGCTACCTGCCCAACGGTAACGCCGTGACCAACCTGAGCCTGGCCACCAGCGAGCAGTGGACCGACAAGCAGTCGGGGCAGAAGGTCGAGCGCACCGAATGGCACCGTGTCTCGCTGTTCGGCAAGGTTGCCGAAATCGCCGGCGAGTACCTGCGCAAGGGTTCGCAGTGCTACATCGAGGGCAAGCTGCAGACCCGCGAGTGGGAAAAGGACGGCATCAAGCGCTACACCACCGAGATCATCGTCGACATGCAGGGCACCATGCAGCTGCTCGGCGGCCGTCCGCAGGGCCAGGGCGGCGATCAGTACAACCAGGGCGGCGGCAACTACAACCAGGGCGGTGGCCAGCAGCAACAGTACAACCAGGCGCCACGCCAGCAGGCGCCGCGTCCGCAGCAGGCGCAACAGCGCCCAGCGCCGCAACAGCAGGCTCCGCAGCCTGCCGCTGACTTCGACAGCTTCGATGACGATATTCCGTTCTGATACGTCTGTTGCATCGGCTAGCCCGGTAATAAAAAACCCGATGAGTCTTTGATTCATCGGGTTTTTTATTACCTCTTCACAGGACAGGCGAGAGCCAGGACGCGTCATCGCCAAAACGACAAATGTTTCAATTTCCCCATCGTTCACATCGATTCTCAGCGTTTCACAGCAATTCACGCCACATGGGCTAACGATGGACAGCTCCCGATCACGGATGCACAACGTGAAAGCATCTGCGAAAGGGCTTGGCCAAACGCTACCGCCACGCGAGGACCGCACCGTGAACGTGAAACCACTGAACCCGAGCTCCAGCGAAAGATCCGAAACCGACGGCAAGCGATTCGATGGGGTCGTGCTCAACGCCAAGGTGAATGCAAAAGCGAACGACGACCGTACCGCCACCGACAACGAGAAGTGGCCGCCGGTGGACAAGACCGAGGTCGAGCCGGCACTGGATGGCAAGATTCGCTACGAGCTGGATGGCAAGGGTGTGGTGGTCGAGCGCTCGGTAAACCCCGAGCTCTACAAGTTCCTGGCCAATCTCTTCGAGCTGAACAAATCGCCTGGGCAAAAGGCCCAGGTGGTCGCTGCGATGAAGGACGATCATGCCATCGCCGACCGCAATACCGAATTGAAGAAGTGGGGCGACTACGATCAGTTCGAGTGGAAGGGCGATCTGGAAAAAGCCGAGGTCATCACCTACACCACCAAGGACGGCGAAACCGTGACGGTGTCGAAAGCCCTGACACCCGAGCTCTTCGCTTCGTTGCAACCCATGGCCCTGTCGCGCTACACCCTGGAAAAGCGCGCCGACGATGGCCGCGAAGTCGCTGGCGCTGATACCTACGTCGCCGACCACGATATTTCCACCTTCGGCTGGCCGGACGAGTTCGGCAATGGCGTGATCCAGTTCGAGACCAAGGACGGCAAGAAATACGTCGTCTCCGAGTTCGAGAACAAGGAAATGTACGATCGCGTGGCCTCCAAGCGCAGCGACTACAACAAGAGCGAGGGCTCGATCCAGGATCTGCGCGACAAATACGACCTGCCCGACCTCGACAGTCTGGACCTGCTCAACAAGAAGACCGGTGAAAAGGCCGACAAGGACGACAAGGAGTCGATGTCGGTGGTCGAGCTGGCCACCAAGAACCTGCTCGACAAGTACAAGAAGCTGGTCGACGACGGCAAGGTGGACAAGGACAGCGACGTCTACAAACTGGTCAAGGCCATCGAGGCCAAGGCGACCATGGAGGGCGGGCACAGCATCACGCCTTACATCGAGGATCCGCGCGGCGGCGAAACCTGGCGGCAGTTCGGTGACGGGGAAACCCTGAGCAAGGAGGACATGCAGGACATCCTCGATGGCAATTCCGTGGACAAGTTGCTCAATGAGCTGTTCACCAACGGCAACGGCGAAAAGGACAAGATCGGCAAGGAGTACCAGGCCGAACTCGATGAAGCGATCAAGAAGGTCAGTGGCGAAGACAAGGACAAGCTGGCCGACCAGCTCTACGACACCCTGACCAGCCCCGACTACGTCAAATACCTGGCCGATCTGAAGAAGAACGGCATGGAGTCCGAGGCCAAGGCCGAAGTCGCCGGCCTCACCTCAAGCCTCGAGATGCTCGACCCTGAGCGCGCGCGCAAGGCCGAGGCCCAGTTGCAGCAAAACAGCATCGTCGCCGAGATCGACACCCTGCTCGGTGATCCGGGAGCGATTCCCGATGAATACAAGGAGTTGGCCTACAAAGACTTCGGCGCGCTGGTCAAGACGATCCTCAAGTCGGCCGACATTCCACGTCGGGTCGCAGACAGCATCGAGAAGTTCTACAACGAGCTGCTCAACGACAAGACCAAGCTCGACGACTTCAACAAGCTCACCGAGCGCCTGAACAGTGGTGAGATCACCCAGGACAAGTTCAACGAAGAGCTCACCGGCAAGTACAAGCCGCTGGATGTCAGCAGCAACGACTTCACCAAGGCGATAGGGACGCTCAACAAGTACGGCGTACTGGGCAGCGTTTCGGCGTTCGGCTCGTTGGGCGGTGCTATCTATGCGCTGTCGGCGAAGAACGGCCAGTTGGCAGACGAGCCGCTGGAGCGTCTGGCCATCGCCCGCGACTTCATCGGCTTCCTCGGGGCTGGCGCGCAGTTCGAAAAGACCAAGGTCTTCGACCTGTTGACCGGTACCGACACCGCCAAGTTGCTGGGGCTGAGCAAGACCCTGCCGGAAATCTGGGGCAAAGAAAGCTCGCTCGGCAAGAAAATCGAGAAATCCCTGCACGACAAAGGTATTTCCGGAGTGCCGGATCCTGCGGCGGATCGGGTCGGCAGCCTTATCGAGCTGGGCTCGCTGCACAACAGCGGCGGCGGTGACGTGCTGGATGAGGTCAGGCTGTCCGGGGAAGCTTCGGGGCTCGGCTCGCTGGAGGACAACGGCAGCCGCGAATTGCTCGATGACATCGTCACCCGCGCAGGCGGAACGCCGCCTACGGATTACTCGCGCTACCAGACCCTGTCGCAGCTGGCGCAGGACCAGGGGTTGGAACTGACCGACGAGATCATCAGAGACAGCATCAGCGAGCGCCGTGCGGCCAATGGCTTGGGCGATCTGCCGGATGACGATTCGGTGTTCGAGTTCACCGAGCGCGTCCAGGACTCGGCTCATCGCACACCCTCGATCAGCTCCTCCGACACCGTCACCTCGATCTACGAAGGGGTCGTGGAGTATTTCGAGTCACGCAATCTTACGCCGCCGAGCCGCCGGTCCTTCGACCAGATCTGGAATGATCCCGAGAACTACCGAGGCAGTGGTGCCTCGGTGGGTAGCGGGGAGCTCCCGCACCCGGACACTTTCGAGCTGGATCGCGAATCCATCAACGAGATGTACGAGTTGGATAACCGCACCCCGCCACCGGCCGATGTCATCGATGACGCGCTCGAGCCGATCAACGAGTCCATCCGCAACACCCCGTCGACCCCGAGCGTGATCGATACCCGCACCGTCCAGGACGCACTCACGACCACCGACAAGCCACCCGTCAAGCCGGGTGTTGCGGCGAAGATCGGTGGCTCGCTGACCAAGGTGCTGGGCGTGGCCCCGGACCTGCTGAGCATTGCCGACATCGTTGTCGGCGGCCTGGCGATCAAGGACGCCATCAAGAGTGGCAGCGCCCTGGGCAAGGCCAACGGTGCGCTGCAGGTGGTCAGTGGGGCGGCAGGTTTCGGTGCCGGGGTGATCGGCACGGTTGGTCTGGTCGCCAACATCGGCGCCCTGGCGGGTGTGACCGGACCGCTGTTCCTGGTGACTGCCGGGCTTGGGCTGATCACCGGTATCATCGGTATCTTCGTCGACCACGAGAAGCGCCAGAAGGCCACGGACAAGGAAGGTCAGTGGTTCAAGGACCTCGCCGATATCGGCCTGACCCAGGATGACTGGGGCGACAAGCTCGAATATGCCCGCTACAGCTTCTACGAATACGACGGTCGCGATGCGCCGGACGGGCAGAGCATCTTCGATTACCAGAAGGACGAGTGGGATCACTTCAGGGAGACGCCGCAGGAGGGCGGCTCGTCGGTCAACCGCCTGGATGACGACAAGCACCTGAACACCTACGACAAGGCGTTCTACCAGGACAACCGTGAAGTGATCCACGACATCCGCGAATATTGGGATGACTGGAACGGCAAGGACGATATCGTCAGCCGGAAGGATCTGAACAAGATCGTCGAGGGCGGCGGCAGCGAGCAGGAAAAAGCGGCGGCGCGATTCCTGCTCGAGCACGAGGGCTTCTTCGATCAGCTCGATACCCAGTGGGGCAAGGGTGGCCAGGATGGCAAGGTGAGCACCGACGATCTAAACACCTGGCTCAAGATCGTCGGTGCCCACGAGGATGGCTACGGCCGCGGTTTCTTCGATGAGCACAAGGACATCATCGACACCATCCGCGACCGTTGGGACGACTGGAACGGCAAGGATGACATCGTCAGCAGAAAGGATCTGGAAAAGATCGCCGATGGCGACGGCAGCGACGCCGAGAAGAAGGCCGCGCGCTTCCTGCTCGACAACCAGGGCTTCTTCGATCAGCTCGACAACCTGGCCAAGAACGATCGCCGTGACGGCAAGATCAGCACGGGTGACCTGGACACCTGGCTCAAGGCGATCGGGGTGGAGAAGACCGACAAGAGCGATCTGACCTACAAGCCCAACGATGATGTGCCGGCCTGGCGCGTCATGCGCGGGTGAGGTCAAGCGGATGAACTGAAAAAGCCCCGGACCGTCCGGGGCTTTTTCGTAGAGCGGGCTTGCTCCGCGATGCGATGCTGGCCACACCGCCGCCATCGCGGGACGAGCCCGCTCCTACAGGAAACCGAGATGCCTTGGCGGCATCCATTGACCCTTGTCATAGCACTTCTCGGAATCTTGTCTAGGCTTAACGCTGGCGGTATCTGTCTACCGCCACCGTGAAGTCCAGAGGCGCCGGCAATGTCCCGTGCGTCCAAACCTGATCAGGAGTGCACGATGGACCTGAACCGTCGGCAATTCTTCAAGGTCGCCGCCGTCGGCCTTGGAGGCTCGAGCCTCGCGGCGTTGGGCATGGCCCCGACAGCCGCGTTCGCCGAGCAGGTGCGCCACTTCAAGCTGGCGCACACCAAAGAAACCCGCAACACCTGCCCCTACTGCTCGGTCGGCTGCGGCCTGATCCTGTACAGCCAGGGCGATGCGGGCAAGAACGTCAAACAGAACATCATCCACATCGAAGGCGACGCCGATCATCCGGTCAACCGCGGCACCCTGTGCCCCAAAGGTGCCGGGCTGCTCGACTTCATCCACAGCCCCAGCCGCCTGCAATACCCCGAGATGCGCAAGCCGGGCAGCCAGGAATGGGTGCGGGTCAGCTGGGACGAGGCGCTCGACCGCGTCGCCACGCTGATGAAGCAGGACCGCGATGCCAACTTCATCGAGAAGAACGCCCAGGGCCAGACGGTCAACCGCTGGCTGAGCACGGGCTTCCTCGCGGCGTCGGCAGCGTCCAGCGAAGCAGGCTACCTGACTCATAAAGTCATCCGTTCACTCGGCATGCTGGGGTTCGACAACCAGGCGCGTGTCTGACACGGCCCGACGGTGGCAAGTCTTGCCCCGACGTACGGCCGTGGCGCGATGACCAATCACTGGTCTGACATCGCCAACGCAAACCTGGTGCTGGTCATGGGCGGCAACGCAGCCGAGGCCCACCCCTGCGGGTTCAAATGGGTGACCGAGGCCAAGGCGCACAACAAGGCGCGCCTGATCGTGGTCGATCCGCGTTTCACCCGGACCGCTTCGGTGGCCGACTACTACGCGCCGATTCGCACCGGCAGCGACATCGCCTTCATGGGAGGGCTGATCAACTACCTGCTGACGACCGACCAGATCCAGCACGAATACGTGCGCAACTACACCGACGTGTCGTTCATCGTCAAAGAGAACTATGGCTTCGAAGACGGCCTGTTCAGTGGCTATGACGCGGCCAAGCGGATCTATGCCGACAAGTCCGGCTGGGGCTACGAGCTGGGCGAGGACGGCTTCGCCAAGGTCGACCCGACGCTGCAGCACCCGCGCTGCGTGTTCCAGTTGATGAAGCAGCACTACAGCCGCTACACGCCGGAAATCGCCAGCATGACCTGCGGCATGCCGCAGGACCAGATGATGAAGGTCTGGAAAGAGATCGCCACCTGCGCCGTGCCGGGCAAGACCATGACGATCCTCTACGCCCTGGGCTGGACCCAGCATTCGATCGGCGCGCAGATCATCCGCAGTGCGGCGATGGTCCAGCTGCTGCTGGGCAACGTCGGCATGCCCGGCGGTGGGGTCAACGCCCTGCGCGGGCATTCCAACATCCAGGGCCTGACCGACCTGGGGCTGCTGTCGAACTCGCTGCCGGGGTACCTGACGCTGGCCGGCGATGCCGAGCAGGACTACGCCGCGTTCATCGACAAGCGCGCCTCCAAGCCGCTGCGTCCGGGCCAGCTCTCGTATTGGCAGAACTATGGCAAGTTCCATGTCAGCCTGATGAAGGCCTGGTATGGCGCCAACGCCACCGCCGAGAACAACTGGGGCTATGACTGGCTGCCCAAGCTCGATGTGGCGGCCTACGACGTGCTGCGCATGTTCGAGATGATGAGCCAGGGCAAGGTCAACGGCTACATGTGCCAGGGTTTCAACCCGATCGCCGCGCTGCCGGACAAGAACCGCGTCACCGCAGCGCTGGGCAAGCTCAAGTGGCTGGTGATCATGGACCCGCTGGCCACCGAGACATCCGAGTTCTGGCGCAACGCCGGGCCGTACAACGATGTCGACACGGCCAATATCCAGACCGAGGTGATCCGCCTGCCCACCACCTGCTTTGCCGAGGAGGACGGCTCGTTGGTCAACAGCAGCCGCTGGCTGCAGTGGCACTGGAAGGGCGCTGACGGCCCCGGCGAGACGCGCACCGACGTGCAGATCATGAGCGAGCTGTTCCTGCGTCTGCGTGAGCGCTACAAGTCCGAAGGTGGCGCTTACCCCGACCCGATGCTCAACATCAGCTGGCCGTACAAGATCCCCGACGAGCCTTCCCCCGAAGAGCTCGCCAAGGAGATGAACGGCTGGGCGGTGAGCGACATGACCGACGCCAGTGGCCTGGCCATCAAGGGCGGCCAGCAGTTGTCGGGCTTCGGCCAGTTGAAAGATGACGGCAGCACAGCATCCGGCTGCTGGATCTTCGCCGGCTGCTGGACCGAGCAAGGCAACCAGATGGCCCGGCGCGACAACAGCGACCCTTACGGCATGCACCAGGTACAGAACTGGGCCTGGGCCTGGCCGGCCAACCGCCGCATCCTCTACAACCGCGCCTCCAGCGACCCGCAGGGCAACCCGTGGGACCCGCACAAGAAACGCCTGGTGTGGTGGAACGGCAAGGCCTGGGGCGGCACTGACGTGCCCGACTTCAAGGTCGACTCGCCGCCTGAAGCGGGGATGAATCCGTTCATCATGAACCCCGAAGGTGTGGCGCGCTTCTTCGCCATCGACAAGATGGCCGAGGGGCCGTTCCCCGAGCACTACGAGCCGTTCGAGACGCCGATCGGGATCAACCCGCTGCACCCGAACAACAAGAAGGCCACCAGTAACCCGGCAGGTCGGATCTTCGATTCGGTGTGGGACACCCTCGGCAAGCACGAGGAGTTCCCCTACGCAGCGACCACCTACCGGCTGACCGAGCACTTCCACTTCTGGAGCAAGCACTGCCGCCTTAACGCGATCATCCAGCCCGAGCAGTTCGTCGAGATCGGCGAAGTGCTGGCCGGCGAGAAGGGCATCAAGGCGGGGGATCGGGTGCGGGTGTCGAGCAAGCGTGGGCATATCGAGGCGGTGGCGGTGGTGACCAAGCGGATCCGTCCGCTGCAGGTCAATAACCAGACCGTGCACCAGATCGGCATCCCGCTGCACTGGGGCTTCACCGGTTCGACCCGGCATGGCTACCTGACCAACACCCTGGTGCCGTTCCTCGGTGATGGCAATACCCAGACGCCGGAGTCCAAGTCGTTCCTCGTCAACGTGGAGAAAATCTGATGGCCCAGCAAGATATCATCGCCCGCTCGGCCACCACGACCGTACCGCCTTCGGTACGCCAGCAGGAGCAGGTCGCCAAGCTGATCGACACCACCAAGTGCATCGGCTGCAAGGCCTGCCAGGTGGCGTGCTCGGAGTGGAACGAGCTGCGCGACGAGGTCGGCCACAACCACGGCACCTACGACAACCCGCAGGACCTCACCGCCGACACCTGGACCCTGATGCGCTTTACCGAGCACGAGCGCGACGACGGGAACCTGGAGTGGCTGATCCGCAAGGACGGCTGCATGCACTGCGCCGACCCTGGCTGCCTCAAGGCCTGCCCGAGCCCCGGCGCGATCATCAAGCACGCCAACGGCATCGTCGACTTCAACCAGGACCACTGCATCGGTTGCGGTTATTGCATCACCGGCTGCCCGTTCAACATCCCGCGAATCTCGCAGAAAGACCACAAGGCCTACAAGTGCAGCCTGTGTTCCGACCGCGTGGCCGTGGGCCTGGAGCCGGCCTGCGTGAAGACCTGCCCGACCGGGGCGATCGTCTTCGGCAGCAAGGACGAGATGAAGGTGCATGCCGACGAGCGCATCGTCGACCTCAAGTCGCGCGGCTACGAGAACGCTGGCCTGTACGACCCGGACGGTGTTGGTGGCACCCACGTGATGTACGTGTTGCACCACGCCGATACACCCAGGCTGTATGCAGGCCTGCCGGACCAGCCGGTGATCAGCCCACTGGTAGGGTTGTGGAAAGGCATCAGCAAACCGCTGGCGCTGCTGGCCATGGGCGCGGCGGTCCTGGCCGGGTTCTTCCACTATGTGCGGGTCGGGCCGCAGCGGGTCGAGGAGGACGAGCATCCCGCCCCGACCGATACCAGCGTGCACCAGGTGGATCCGGCAGTGCACGTCTATGACCCGGGCAAGTCCGGCGGGCAAGGGGAGCAGCGGCCATGAACGACAACAAGCCTATCCTGCGCTACAACGCCAACGAGCGGACCAACCACTGGATCGTCGCGATCCTGTTCTTCATGGCCGGGCTGTCGGGGCTGGCGCTGTTCCATCCGGCGCTGTTCTGGCTCAGCAACCTGTTCGGTGGCGGCCCCTGGACGCGCATCCTGCACCCCTTCCTCGGGGTGGCGATGTTCGTGTTCTTCCTGGGGCTGGTGATCCGCTTCTGGCGAGCCAACTTCATCACCGCCAACGACCGCCTGTGGCTGCGCCGTGTGGATCGGGTGATGCGCAACGAGGAAGAAGGCGTGCCGCCGATCGGCAAGTACAACGCCGGGCAGAAGCTGCTGTTCTGGACCTTGCTGGTGTGCATGCTGATCCTGCTGGTCAGTGGCGTGGTGATCTGGCGCGCCTGGTTCAGCCAGTACTTCGACATCGGCGCGATTCGCCTGGCCACCTTGCTGCACGCCCTGGCGGCGTTCGTGCTGGTGCTGAGCATCATCGTGCACATCTATGCCGGGATCTGGATCAAGGGCTCGGTCGGCGCCATGCTGCACGGCTGGGTCAGCCGCGCCTGGGCACGCAAACATCATGAGCTGTGGTACCGGGACGTGACCGGCGACAAGACGCCGCACAACCCCGGACGGAAAGAAGGATGAGCGCTTGAGCACGATTCTCGAACCCGGGCAGATCGAAGCGTCGGCGGTAATGCCGCCGTTTCTCCACCAGCCCGCCGACAACCTGTTCGAACTGCGCGCGGCGCGACTGGAGCAGCTTGCCCAGGGCCATGCCCTTGGCGACTACCTGAGGCTGGTTGCGCGCCTGTGCCGGGTGCAGCAGCAGTTGCTCGACAATCCACCCTCCGGCGTGCCGGTCGCCGAGCAGCGTCAGCGCCTGTGCATCAGCCACGGCCTGCCGCCACTGGCGGCCGACAGCCTGGTGCGGGAAGGGCCGTGGTTGGTCTGGCTGGAGGCGCTGCTGGATCGCTTCGAGGTACCGGAGCAGGGTGCCCTGGCGGATGCCCTGAAGGTTCTGCACAGCAGCGAAGAGAGCCAGCGTAAAGGTTGGGGTATCGCCTTGCTGAGCGGTCAGTACGATGCCGTGCCCGCGGCGCTGGTGCCTTTCATCGGCGCTGCGTTGCAGGCGGCCTGGGCCAGTTGGCGGCGGGGCTTGCCCAGCGATGAGCTCAAGCCCGGCAGCAGCCTCGCGCAGTGTCCGTGCTGCGGCTCGCCAGCGATAGCGGGCCTGGTGCGCAACCGCGGCAAGCACAACGGGCTGCGGTATCTGGCCTGTTCGCTGTGCGCCTGTGAGTGGCATGTGGTGCGGGTCAAGTGTGTGTACTGCGAGTCGAGCAAGGATTTGCGCTACTCCAGCCTGGAGGATGATCGTCACGCCCCGGGCAAGGCGCCGTTGCGCGCGGAGTGCTGCCCTGGTTGCAACACCTACCTCAAGCACTGCTACCTGGAAAATGACGCGATGGGCGAGGCGTTGGCCGATGACCTGGCCAGCCTGGCGCTGGATATCCGGTTGGACGAGGAGGGCTTTCATCGGCTGGCGCCGAACCTGATGTTGGCGCCTGGAGGAGGATGAGGGTCTACACTGCACACCGAGCCGCCCCTATCGCGGGGCAAGTCGCAGCGGCGAACCGCCGCTCCTGCAATGACCCCGCCACCTTTGCGGACGACGGGTAACCTGTAGGAGCGGGCTTGCCCGCGAAAGGGCCATTACAGACACCGGATCAACCAAGGTAGTACCGCATGTCGTCAAGCCTCGCCAATCAAGCGCCACGCCTGCCCTCCATCGACACCCTGCTACGCCACCCCGCCTGCCAGCCCTTGCTCGATCGCCATGGCCGCGACGCGACCCTGGCCAGCCTGCGTCAACTGCTCGACGACCTGCGCGAACCCGCTCGCCTTGGCCAGTTGAGTGCCGTCGAACTGGCTGCTGAAATCCTGCTCGGTCGCGCCGGCGAGCGCCTGGCGATCCACCAGCGCAGCCAGGTGCGAAGGGTCTTCAACCTCACTGGCACGGTGCTGCACACCAACCTCGGTCGTGCCTTGTTGCCGGAAGAGGCCGTACAGGCGATGCAGACCGCCGCCCGTTATCCGCTCAACCTCGAGTTCGACCTGGCCACCGGCAAGCGCGGTGACCGCGATGACCTGATCGAGGGCCTGATCCGCGAGCTGACCGGCGCCGAGGCAGTCACCGTGGTCAACAACAACGCCGCTGCCGTGCTGCTGGCGCTCAACAGCCTGGGTGCGCGCAAGGAAGGGATCATCTCCCGTGGCGAGCTGATCGAGATCGGCGGCGCCTTCCGCATCCCCGACATCATGGCCCGTGCCGGTGTGCGCCTGCACGAGATCGGCACCACCAACCGCACCCATGCCCGCGACTACGAGGCGGCGATCAATCCGCGCACCGGCCTGCTGATGCGCGTGCATTGCAGCAACTACAGCATCCAGGGCTTTACCACCCAGGTGCCGACCGCCGATCTTGCGCGCATCGCCCATCAACATGATCTGCCGCTGCTCGAAGACCTGGGCAGCGGCAGCCTGCTCGACCTCACCCGTTGGGGCCTGCCCGCCGAGCCGACGGTGCGTCAGGCATTGGCGGACGGCGCCGATATCGTCACCTTCAGCGGCGACAAACTGCTGGGTGGTCCGCAGGCGGGCATCATCGTCGGGCGCAAGGAGCTGATCGCCAGGATCAAGAAGAACCCGCTCAAGCGCGCGCTGCGTGTGGACAAGATCACCCTGGCGGCGCTCGAGGCGGTGCTGGCGCTGTACCGTGACCCCGACCGCCTGGCCGAACGCTTGCCCAGCCTGCGCCTGCTGACCCGGCCCCAGGACGAGATCGCAACCCAGGCGCAGCGCTTGGCGCCGGAACTGGCCGAGCGACTGGGCGAGCAGTGGACGGTCACGGTCGAGCCCGCATTGGGCATGATCGGCAGCGGCAGCCAGCCGGTGGCGCGGCTGCCCAGCGCAGCGTTGTGCCTGCGCCCACAGGTCTCGAAGAAGCTGCGTGGTCGCAGCCTGAGGGTGCTGGAGCGCGCACTGCGCGAGTTGCCGGTGCCGGTGCTCGGCCGCATCGATGACGATGCCCTGTGGCTCGACCTGCGTCAGCTGGATGACGAAATCCAGTGGCTGGCCCAGTTGCCGGCATTACAGCTGGGGCCGGTGCAGTGATCGTCGGCACCGCCGGGCATATCGATCACGGCAAGACTGCGCTGCTCCAGGCCCTGACCGGCCAGGCCGGCGACCAGCGCCAGGAAGAACGCACCCGGGGCATGACCATCGACCTCGGCTATCGCTATGCGGCGCTGGCCGAAGGCGAGCCGTTGACCGGTTTCATCGACGTCCCCGGTCACGAGCGTTTTATCCACAACATGCTCGCCGGCGCCCATGGTATCGACCTGGTGTTGCTGGTAGTGGCCGCTGATGACGGCGTTATGCCGCAGACCCGTGAACACCTGGCGATCATCGAGCTGCTGGGCATTCCCCGGGCGCTGGTGGCGATCAGCAAGTGCGACCGGGTCGAGGCACCGCGACTGCTGGAAGTCCAGCACGAGATCGAAGCGCTGCTGGCCCCCGGGCCTTACGCCGGGGCTCGGCAGTTCGTCTTGTCCAGCGTGACCGGTGAAGGCGTCGAAGTGCTGCGCCAGGCGTTGGTCGAGGCACGCACGCAGGTGCTGCGGCGCGGGAGCCAGGGAGGTTTTCGGCTGGCAATTGACCGTGCTTTCGCCGTTTCCGGTGCCGGTGTGGTGGTGACTGGCACCGCACTGGCCGGGCAGGTGAGCGCGGGCGACACCCTGTTGCTGGGCAAGGCTGGCAAAGCTGTGCGGGTGCGTGGCCTGCATGCACAGAACCAGGCCGCGCTGGTGGCCGAGGCCGGGCAGCGCGTGGCGCTGAACATCAGTGCCGAGCGCCTGGCCGTGGAGCAGGTGCACCGTGGCGATTGGCTGGTGCCCGAGTGGCTGCATGCGCCCAGTTCGCGTATCGATATCGAGTTGTCATTGTTGCCGGGCGAAACGCGCACCTTCGAGCATTTCAGCGCGGTGCATGTGCACCTCGGTACCCAGGACGTGACCGCGCGGGTGGCGCTGCTGGAGGGCGAGGCTCTGACGGCAGGCCAACGCATGTTCGCCCAGTTACTGCTCAACGCGCCGCTGCAGGCGGTGCATGGCGACCGCCTGGTGCTGCGCGACCAGCGTGCCCAGCGCACCCTCGGCGGTGGTCGGGTGCTTGATCCTTTCGCCCCCAGCAGGCAGCGCCGCAGCGAGTCGCGCTTGCGCCAACTGCAGGTACTGCGCGATGCCTGCGATCTGGAGCAGGCCCTGCCGGCCCTTCTGGCGGCGGCTCCCGCCGGGCTCGACCCGCAGCGCCTGGAGCGACAGTTCAACCGTCTGCGTGACAGTTGGCGATTGCCCGATGACGTCCAGGTGATTGCCACCCGCCAGGGGCCGTTGCTGTTCGATCGTCAGCAATGGCAGGCGCTCAGGCATGAAGTGCTCGAGCAACTGGCGCGGTTCCACGAGCAGGAGCCCGACCAGCTTGGCCCCGACCGCGACCGCCTGCGCCGCTTCTGCGCCTTGCCGCTGGAGCGTGCCGCCTTTGTCAGCCTGCTTGACGAGTTGCTCGGTGAGGGCGCAGTCGCCAGCAGCGGCCCGTGGTTGCACCTGCCGGATCACAAGGTGCAGTTGAGTGACGCCGATACTGCGCTCTGGGAGCGTCTGCAACCGCGTTTGCTGGACGGCGCGTTCGATCCGCCCTGGGTCAGGACCTTGGCTGCAGCCGAGCAGGTGGAGGAAGCCCACGTGCGCCTGCTGATGCGCAAGCTGGCGCGGCTGGGAGTGCTGCACCAGGTGGTGCGCGATCTGTTCTACCCGCAGGAGACGATCCAGCGCATGGCCGAGATGTTGTTGCGGCAGACACAGGACACGCCGGTAGTGCAGGTGGCGGCGTTTCGCGATATGTTGGGCATCGGTCGCAAGCGCAGCGTGCAGATTCTCGAGTACTTCGACCGGCTTGGCCTGACCCGCAGGGTTGCCGAGCAACGTCACATCCGCGCCGATAGCGCGCTGGCCCGGCAGCAGGCCAGGCCCTGAGTTCAAGGAAGGCAATCGCGCCCGGTGGCGCGGCCGGGCTTCAAACCCGGTTGGGGACGGCAGCCGTTCCCGGGCAGGTTCGACTCCCGCTGCCTTCCGCCATTTTCGCCAGGCCCATTCGCGGGCAAGCCCGCTCCCACAGGTACAGCACAATTCTCAAGAACTGTGGAAATCCCTGTGGGAGCGGGCTTGCCCGCGAAGAGGCCATGACAGGCTGAAACCTAAGCCCGCTCCCCACACAGGTCCAATGCAAACCACCGCTCTGCGGCCTCCACATCCAACCCAGCCCCCAGCAGCGCGAACATCTTGCCCAGCGCCGCTTCGCGAGTCATCCCGCCACCACTGACCAGCCCGGTATCGCGCAGCTTGCTGCCGGCGGCATAGGTGTCGAACACCACCGCGCCTTCGGGGCACTGGCTGATCGCGACGATCATCACCCCGCGTTGACGCGCATCGTGCAGCGCGTCGAGCAGTGCCTGGTCATCGGACGGGCCGGTACCGCTGCCATAGCACTCCAGCAGCAAGCCCTGGACCCCCGCGTCGAACAGCCCGCGCAGGTAATCTGCACGCAGCCCCGGGAACACCGGCAGCACCGCCAGCTTCACCGCTTGGCGCACCTGGCGGTAGTCCAGGCTGGCAGGGATCTGCGCAGCGCGCTCGCCTTCGCGGTGGCGTTCCATCACGGTGAACGCATCGAAGGCTTCGCTGCGCAGTTTCGAGGCGCGGCAGCCGTGCAGCAACCGGCCGTGGAAGTAAAGCTGCACGCCGTTGCCCAGGCCCTGCTCGAACTGACGCAACGCGCCGACCAGGTTGTCCCAGGCGTCGCTGTCTGGCGCACCGGCCGGCAGCATGGAGCCGGTAAGCAGGACCGGCACCTGCAGGCCGAGCAGCAGGAACGACAACGTTGCCGCGCTGTAGGCCAGGGTGTCTGTGCCATGTAGTACCAGCACGCCGTCATGGCCGTCATGCTCGACCGCCTCGACGATGGCATCACGCATCGCCAGCCAATTGGCCTGCTGCATGTTGGCGCTGTCGATCAGCGGGTTGAGCTCGCGCAAGGTCCATTGCAGTGTCGGCGCGTCATTGCGCTGTGCCAGGTGGTCACGCATACGTGCATCGAAGCCACCCGCCGGCGCCAGGCCCGCGGGGGTCTGCAGCATGCCGATGGTGCCACCTGTGTAGAGAACGAGGAGATTCTTGACTGCACCCATGGAAGGATTCCGAAGCGAGGAGCGAAGGAAAGCCGACCGCCCACGAGCGGGGCGGCCGGGCAGGGCAGGGTATCAGCGCTGGTGCTGAAGTTCGCCAGGAGCTTTGTCAGTGGCTGTTTCAGCCTGAGGATTGGCTGGCCAGGCGGCACGGTCCAGGTCCAGGTCGGCAAATTTGCTGGAGTCGAACACCGGCTGCTTGATGCCGGCCTTGCGCTGTGCGTCGTAGTCGCGCATCACGCGCAGGCCGACCTTGAACAGCAGGGCCAGGGCGACCAGGTTGACGAAGGCCAGGCAGGTCATGGTGATGTCGGCGAAGGCGAACACGGTCGACAGGTCTTGCATCGAACCCCA
The DNA here is from genome assembly GCF_009650575.1 of Pseudomonas sp. MNR3A. Taxonomy (NCBI): domain Bacteria; kingdom Pseudomonadati; phylum Pseudomonadota; class Gammaproteobacteria; order Pseudomonadales; family Pseudomonadaceae; genus Pseudomonas; species Pseudomonas sp. MNR3A. The sequence continues at coordinate 36,360 of NZ_VZZS01000042.1, forward strand.
CACCACCAGCGCCAGCACCAGGCCGCGGAAGGCCATCAGCACGACACGGTTGCGGCTCAGGAACTGCAGGCTGTTCTCGCCCAGGTAGTAGTTGTAGAGGATGCAGGTGAAGACGAACAGCGACAGCGCGACGCTGACGAAGATGCGGCCCCAGTCACCGACCACGGCGGCCAGCGAGTTCTGGGTCAGGACGATACCGTCGCCTTCGAAGCCTGGGGTGTAGAAGCCCGACAGCAGGATCAGCAGCGCGGTGCAGGTGCAGATTACGAAGGTGTCGAGGAACACGCTGAAGGCCTGCACCACGCCCTGGGCGCCCGGGTGCTTCACCGCCGCCACGGCTGCGACGTTCGGGGCACTGCCCAGGCCCGCTTCGTTGGCGAACACGCCGCGTTTCACGCCCATGACGATGGCGCTGCCCAGCAGGCCGGCAAAGGCCGGGTCGAGGCCGAAGGCGCTCTTGAAGATGGTTTCCAGCATGGCAGGCACGTGTTCGATCTGGGTGCCGATCACGTACAGGGTCACGCCGATGTAGGCCAGGGTCTTGATCGGCACCAGCAGGTCCGACACCGCGGCGATGCGCTTGATGCCGCCGATGAAGGTGATGGCCAGCAGCACTGCCAGGACGATACCGGTGTGGCGTGGGTCGAAGGCAAAGGCGTTCTGCAGCGAATGGGTCACGGTGTACGACTGCAGGCCGATGAAGGCGAAGCCGTAGGTGACCAGCAGCAGGATCGAGAACACGATCGCCATGCTCTTGAGCTTCAGGCCGTGCTGAATGTAATAGGCCGGGCCGCCGCGGTACAGGCCGTCGCCGTCGGCGCGCTTGTAGACCTGGGCCAGGGTACATTCGAAGAAGCTGCTGGACATGCCCACCAGTGCGGTGACCCACATCCAGAACACTGCGCCTGGGCCGCCCAGGGTCACGGCGATGCCGACACCGGCAATGTTACCTGCACCGACGCGGCCGGCGAGGCTCAGCATCAGGGCCTGGAACGAGCTCAGTTGGCCAGCCTGGCCGCGCAGGGACTCCTTGAACACGCCGAACATGTGGCCGAAGTGGCGGAACTGGACGAACCGGGAACGAATGGTGAAGTAGCTACCGAGCCCGACGATCAGGACGATGAGCAGTTTTCCTGAAAGGAAATCGTTAAGTGCTTCGAGCATTGGAAAATGACCTCGATTCTTATTCTTCGTGTGGAGTGACCAGCGGCGACAGAGACGCGCGCTATCGTTGGCGCGCATGGTTGGTCATGACACCTGTGGTTACAATTTCGCGGGTTGCTCTGTTTTGGTGCGACTTGATGCTAGACTTGCACCACTCGCATCACCTGGAACGCCGTTCATGGCCGATTTTCTAGCCGCCAATCTCAAACTCGCCTGCAGTCACTACCGCTCTATTTCAGAGGTTTGCCGACAGCTGTCGATAAATCGCGCGCAATTCAACAAGTACCTGAGCGGGCAGAGCCAGCCGACGACCTACAACCTCAAGCGCATCGGCGATTTCTTCGGGGTCGAGGATTACGAGCTGAACCTGCCGCCGGAACAGTTCGCCCGGCTGATCGGTGCGCGCAACCCTTCGGTGTCGTCAGGCCCGCAGGACGACCCGATCAGCGAGCTGTTCAAGCCCTTGCATGCCCAGGCCGGCAACCTGTCGCGCTATTGCGGCTACTACTTCGAATATTCCAACTGCATGTCGGTACCGGGCTCGATCCTGGTGTCGCTGGTGCACCTGTGGGAAGAGCGCGGCAGCTTCCTGTTCGAGCGCCAGGAACGCCAGGAGCGCAGCAGTGCCGGCAGCCAGCATGCGGAGGTGCGTTGCCGCTACCTGGGCGCAGCGTTCCAGTTGCAGGATCGGGTGTTCCTGATCGACTACGAGTCGCTGACCCTCAACGAGATGAGCCAGACCGTGCTCATTCCCAGCTTCAAGAGCCGTATCACCCGCCTCAACGGGCTCAAGACCGGGGTCTCCAGCGGCGACCGGCGCAACCCTGCCTGCACCCGCGTGGTGTGGGAGTTTCTTGGTGAAGAGATCAACCGTATCAATGCCTATCGCCAGGTGAAGCTCTATCGCCCGGACGACCCGCGCATCGACGACGACATTCGCGACCGGCTCGGTGCCGGCGCGATCAGCAATGGGTTGTTCGAGATCGAATAGGGATTTCGGCTCTACACCGCGGCGTCTGCTTTGCAGGCAAGTCGCAGCGCCGAACCGGTCACCCTTGGTCGAGAATGAACGCCGCCACCGTATCCGCCACCTGATCGGCAATCTCCGGTGCATCGCGCAGGTGTGCGGCGATGCCGTGGTCGCAGTCGGTCAGCAACAGGCACTCCACATGGGGCGCCGGCACCGAGCGCAGCAGCGCATGGGTGACTTCCTCCGGTATCGGGCTGTAGCGCTGCACACCGCGCAGCATTCGGGTACCGGCGCTGGTGCCGGGGCCTTGGCCGTGGGTCTGGGAGTTGAGGCCGTCGTACTCGCCGATCACCAGCAGTACCCGCCCCTGGAACTGGCGCAGGAAGGCGTAGCTGTCGCAGTCGAGAAAGGCGTAGGGCTTGCGGATCGCCGCGCTGAAGGCCGGCCCGAATGGCGCGTCGTGGGCGTCATCGGGGTAGACCGCCGGGCAGATCAGCACCAGCTTGTCGATGTCTGGCAGTTGCGCCGCAAGCTTGAGGGCAATGGCGCCACCCAGGCTGTGGCCGACCAGGGTACGGCAGCGTTCGGCGATATGCCGGTGGAAGCGCCGGGCCTCCTGCAGGTTGATCGCCAGGGTCGGTGCGCTGGCGCCGGGTTCGCTCGCCTGGCTGTGGCCGGACAGGTTGCCGGTCAGCGAGCCGATGCCCTGGCGTTGCAGGCGATAGAGCAGCGGGTTGAGGCGGGTGAAGTCGGAGCGTGCGCCGCCGACCACGAACAGTGGCGGAGCGCGCTCGCTGTCCGGCAAAAGCAGGCGTGCCTGCTGTTGATAACCGTCGAATGCTTCGTCGATGAAGCCTTCGGTGCCTGGGGCAGGTTCGTCGTACTGCCAGGTGCTGCGTTGCTCGGAGGTGTTCGCGAAGTCCATGGCGCTCCCTAGAGGAACTGATGTTGCAGCCATTCACCGAGCGGGTTGCCTGCGCCAAGCAGCAGCTTGAGGGCCATGATGCAGCACACGCAGACCAGCAACGGCTTGATCAGCCTGGGTCCGAAATGCACCGCGCAGCGTGCGCCGAGTTGCGCACCGATGAACGCGGCACAGGCCATCGCCAGGGCCAGGGGCCAGATGATCGCCCCGCTCAGCGAGAATACCGAGAGGGCGCCCAGGTTGCACGCGGTGTTGAGCAGCTTGCTGTTGCACACGGCGCGCAGCAGGTGCTGGCCGAGCAAAATTACGCAGGCGAGCATGAAGAACGAACCCACCCCGGGACCGAACACGCCGTCATAGAAGCCGATCAGCGGGGCGGCGGTCAGGCAGAACACGGCGTTGGAGATCTTCGCCTTGCGCTCGTGCTCGTCGGGCTTGGGGCTGAAAGCGAAGTAGGCCGCGACCAGGATCAGCAGCACCGGCACGCAGGCCTGCAAGAACGTCTTGGGCACCAAACTCACCGACAGCGCACCGAGGGCGCCGCCGGCGAAGGCCATGGCGGCCATGGGCAGGCCGCGTTGCCAGTCGATCATGCCCTTGCGGGCGAAGGCGACGGTGGCCGACACCGTCGCCGAGGCCGCCTGGAACTTGTTGGTGGCGATGGCCGCCAACGGGTCGATGCCGGCGACGAACAGTACCGGCAGGGTGATCAGCCCGCCGCCACCCGCGATGGCGTCGAAGAAGCCGGCCATCAGCGCCACCGACGCGAGGGTCAGCAGCAGGGAGACATCGATTTCCATCATTACCGCACGTTCCTTTTATTCAGCCGCGCACCAGCAGCGGATCCGGAGTGATCACCCGAGGTTGGGCGAAGGGGGAGTAGCCGAACAGCCGCACCAGCAGGCGACGGTTGTCCTGGACGATGTCGCGACCATGCAGGGCGCGGTTGTTGTTGATCACCAGGGCGGTGTCCGGTTGCAGCACGAAGGGCCGTGGCCGCGTCTCGGCGACCCGCTGCTGGAAAGCGTCGAAGGCCTGGGCGGCGAGGTCGCTGGCCTGGTCGTTGAGCGAGAACCGGTACGAGTTGTAGCGCAGGGCAAAGCCGCCATTGGCGTCGAACTGCAGCATCGCGGTGGCCTGCTCCGGTTCACCGCTGCCAGCGACGAAACAGTCGCTGCGGGTGAAGTCGAACGACGCTGAGGTCAGCGCCAGCGCGTGCAGGCTGCCCAAGCCTTCTATGACCTCGCGCATGGGAATGACGTGGGTCGGCTCGTTCGCCGGGTTCCAGCGCGCGGTGAGGATCAGCGCAGAGGGTGCCGGGGAATGGTCATCGCGAGCGATCACCGAGCAGTTGTATGGAGCTTCGGTGTGTGGGCCCAGGCGCAGGCCGGCGTGGGAACTGAGTTCCACGCGGGTGTCGCGGGATTCCTGCGGACGCGGCTGGCTGCCGCCGCCCTTGAAGTTGCCGACCAGACGCACCTGCTTGCCTTCGTTGTCGATATCGAAGGCGAACGCCCGGTAGCGCACCAGCTCCAGCAGGATCTGGTTGCGTGAGGCCAGGTAGATGCAGCGGGGATCGTGCTCCAGGCCCTGCAGCTCAGGCAGGTCTTCGGGGATGGGATCGTGCTCCGGGCAGCTCATGCCGCGGTACATCAGTGCAGACAGCGTGCCGTCGGCGAAGCGCCGCAGTGTCGCTTGTTGCTGGGCATCGAGCGATCTTGTCAGCGCTTCGGCGCATTGCCGTGCTTTGCCGGCCGCCCCGAAGACTTCCGGGCCGCCGAGTCGGGCGAGGGATTGGCTGGCGACGAACAGCGCATCGGCTTGATCCTGGGTAAATTCCAGGTACGCGACTTCGGAATCCTGCATGGGAAACCTTCCTTGTTATTGTTGTGTTGGCGTTCCGTGCCGGCCGACAGCTGGAGTGAGTTGACCTGACTGGGGAGACTCCAGACGGTAATGGCCAACTGCCGCGCAGTATCGGGTAGTTTCCGAAGGTGCAAAAGAGGGGTTGGAAAATTTCACGGCCGTGAAACGATGTGAAGATCGAAGCCGGCGCGTCATGGTGGTGCTCCTGGTTATCGGGTGCGCATACGGGGCTGCCATGCCCGGTCTCTGCTATTAGTTCAAGGTTTTCGTCCGGCGTGGTGCAAGACCGGTTTTATGTGAGCGACAGAGAAAGCTTCGATGCCTGTTGGAAACTTCCTACGTGCAGACGAGGAAGCCCCTAGGGTTGGACTTCCCCTGGCGGAAACCGCAAAATGGCCCCTTTCCCTAATCGATCTGAGCGGACCTGCTGACTCTATGCGTATGCGCCTGATGCTGTTGGGTGGTGGCAATGCCCTCGGGCAAGCGCTGATTCGTCTCGGGGCCGAGGAAGACATCGCGTTTCTGGCACCGCGCCCGCCCGACGAGGGCTGGGATCCGGCCAGCCTCACCCAGTTGCTCGACGATCACCGCCCCGATGCCCTGGTCAACCTGGCCTATTACTTCGACTGGTTCCAGGCCGAGTCGGTCAGCGAACAGCGCCTGGCCCTTCAGGAACGTGCCGTGGAGCGTCTGGCCGAATTGTGCCAGCACCACGAGATCACGCTGGTCCAGCCTTCCAGCTATCGCGTGTTCGACGGCTCGCGCGCCACCTCCTACAGCGAGAAGGACGAACCGGTGCCGCTGGGCCTGCGTGGCCAGGCGCTGTGGCGCATCGAGCAGAGCGTGCGTGCGGCCTGTCCGCAGCATGTGCTGCTGCGTTTCGGTTGGGTGCTGGACGAAAGCATCGACGGCGCACTCGGGCGCTTCCTGACGCGCGCCGAGCAACCGCAGGAGCTGCTGCTGGCCGATGACCGCCGCGGCAACCCGACGCCGGTCGACGATGCCGCCCGGGTGATCCTCTCGGTGATCAAGCAACTGGACTGCGATGCGCCGCTGTGGGGCACCTACCATTACGCCGGCAACGAGGCGACCACACCGCTGGCGCTGGGACAAGCTATCCTTTCCGAGGCAGCGCAGTGGCACAAGCTGGCCGTGCAGGCCCCCACCGCACAGGCCCACGCCGCGCGCCCGGATGCCAGCGAGGAGCCGCAGCATGCGGTGCTGGCCTGCAAGAAGATCCTTCATACCTTCGGCATCAAGCCCCGCGCCTGGCGCGCCGGCTTGCCGCCCCTACTGGACCGTTTCTATCGTCATGGCTGATGCCCCCATCCTCATTACCGGCGGAGCTGGTTTCATCGGCTCCCACCTGTGCGATGCGCTGCTGGACAAAGGCTATGCGGTGCGCATTCTCGATGACCTGTCCACCGGCAAGCGCAGCAACCTGCAGATCGATCATCCACGCCTGCAACTGATCGAAGGTGATGTTGCCGACACTGCACTGGTTACCCGTGCAGCCGCCGGTTGCGCGGCGGTGGTCCACCTCGCTGCAGTCGCGTCGGTGCAGGCGTCGGTGGACGACCCGGTCAAGACCCACCAGAGCAACTTCATCGGCACTCTCAATGTCTGCGAGGCGATGCGCATCAATGGTGTGCGCCGGGTGTTGTTCGCCTCGAGCGCGGCGGTCTACGGCAACAATGGCGAAGGCCAGTCGATCACCGAGGACACGCCCAAGGCGCCACTGACGCCTTACGCCGTGGACAAGCTGGCTGGCGAGCAGTACCTGGACTTCTACCGCCGCCAACATGGGCTGGAGCCTGTGGTGTTCCGCTTCTTCAATATCTTCGGGCCGCGCCAGGATCCCTCGTCGCCGTACTCGGGGGTGATCAGCATCTTCTGCGAGCGTGCGACCAAGGGCTTGCCGATCACCGTGTTCGGCGATGGCGAGCAGACCCGCGACTTCCTCTATGTCGGCGACCTGGTGCAGGTGATGGTGCAGGCGCTGGAGCAGCCGCAGGTGGAAGAGGGCGCTGTGAACATCGGCTTGAACCAGGCGACTTCGCTGAATCACTTGCTTGCGGCATTGCAGCAGGTGGTTGGCAGCTTGCCGGCGATCAGCCATGGCCCGGCGCGCGCGGGTGATATCCGCCACTCGCGGGCGGACAACCACCGACTGTTGGCGCGTTTTGATTTTCCCCAGGCGACCCCGATCGCCGAGGGGCTGGCGCGCTTGTTGGGCAAAGACTGACAAACACGTTGGCCTTCCAGGTACTCCACTGATCTCCAGGACAGTGGAGTACCGCGAACAAGCCCTGACAGGCCAGAACACCTTCAAACCCGCCGACAGTCCTCCGGCCCCAGCACCCGCCCATCCCGCGCCCGTACTTCCAGCTTCGCCACAGGTTCGCCCTTGGCATTGTCCAGCAGCACCGAACGCGCCTCGCCCGCCTCGAACTGAAACCGCTCCCCCCACTGACGCAGGCCCACCATGATCGGAAACACCGAGCGGCCTTTTTCTGTCAGCACATATTCCTTGTACGCACTGCCATCCGACGCCGGCTGCAGCTCCATGAGCCCTGTTTCCACCAGCAGCTTCAGGCGCGTGGCGAGGATGTTCTTCGCCAGCCCCAGGTTCTTCTGGAACTCGCTGAAGCGGCGCAGCCCATCGAACGCGTCGCGCAGGATCATCAGTGCCCAGCGGTCGCCCAGCACTTCGAGTGCCCGGGCCACGGGGCATCGGCTGTTGTTTTCGTCGAGCATCGATCATTCCGGATGAGCCAGTTTGGTTGCAGATTAAAACCAGGTTTGCTAGAAATCCAGCGTGTGGTTTTGTTTTGAAACCAGATTGCCAGGAGTCTGCATGTCATCCGCCCACGATGCATCTTCGTTTCAACTCACTCGCGGCCTGACCCTGTTGCTGGCCGCAGCCTGCGCACTGGCGGTGGCCACGGTGTACTGCGCCCAGCCCCTGCTGGAGTCCATGGCCCAGAGCCTGGGCGTGCCGAGTCGTCAGGTCGGCTGGGTGGTCGGCGCAACCCAGGCAGGCTACGCATTGGGATTGCTGCTGATCGTGCCGCTAGGGGACCTGCTCGACCGCAAGCGCTTGATCCTCGCGCAGTTGCTGCTGTCGGCACTGGCGCTGGTCGCGGTCGGCCTGGCCCAGCATTGGGCGGCGCTGTTGGCGGCCATGGGCATGGTCGGGCTGATGGCCGTGGTGACGCAGCTGATGGTCGCCCAGGCGGCCACTCTGGCGACACCGGCGCAGCAGGGGCAGGCGGTGGGGACGGTTACCAGCGGCATCGTGCTGGGGATTTTGCTGGCGCGGCTGATGGCGGGAGTCGTGGCTGATCTGGCTGGCTGGCGAGGGGTTTATTTCGCTGCTGCCGGGTTGGAGCTGCTGATGGTCGTGCTGCTCAGCTGGCGTATGCCCGCTGCACGACCTCTGGGGCAGCGCCAACAGTACCGGGCGTTGTTGCGCTCCATGGCGGTGCTGCTGCGCGATGATCGCCTGCTGCGCCAGCGGGGTGTGTTCGCATTGCTGATCTTCGCCGCGTTCAGCGTGCTGTGGAGCAGCATGGTGCTGCCGTTGAGTGCGCTGCAGTTGACCCACACCCAGATCGGTCTGTTCGGCCTGGCCGGTGTCGCCGGAGCCCTTGCCGCATCGCGTGCCGGGCGCCTGGCTGATCGCGGCCTGGGGCAGCGCACCACAGGGCTGGCGCTGGGGCTGCTGACACTGTCGTGGCTGCCGAGCCTGTTCGTCGGGCAGTCGCTGCTGGCGCTGGTAGCCGGTGTGGTG
>NZ_VZZS01000043.1:0-10087 GCF_009650575.1 Pseudomonas sp. MNR3A
TCGATTTGGTAGGCACAATTGGACTCGAACCAACGACCCCCACCATGTCAAGGTGGTGCTCTAACCAACTGAGCTATGTGCCTGTCGATGAGGGCGCATTCTACGCGCTAGAAAATCCCTGTCAACAGTTTTTTTCGAGCTAACCTACTGATTCTAAAAATGTTTGCGCCCATGGGTGGCAGTAACTCTCCTGTAAAGGATTTTCACCATACGACTAGCGGGTGTTTATTATTATTGATAGCATCGGTACATTCGTTAAAAATATAAAACACGAGGTTTTCCGAGCATGGCTAACACCCCCTACCCCCAGTCCTACTACGCCGCCTCGGCCAACCCGGTGCCGCCACGTCCGGCGCTGCAGGGCGAGGTGGAGACCGATGTATGCATCATCGGTGCCGGCTACACCGGCCTGTCGAGCGCGCTGTTCCTGCTGGAGAACGGCTTCAAGGTGGCCGTCGTCGAAGCCGCCAAGGTCGGCTTCGGTGCATCGGGCCGCAATGGCGGGCAGATCGTCAACAGCTACAGCCGCGACATTGACGTCATCGAACGCACCGTCGGCCCCAAGCAGGCACAACTGCTGGGCGAGATGGCCTTCGAAGGCGGACGCATCATCCGTGAGCGCGTGGCCAAGTACAACATCCAGTGCGACCTGAAAGACGGCGGCGTATTCGCGGCCCTGACCAGCAAGCAGATGGGCCACCTGGAGTCGCAAAAGCGCCTGTGGGAACGCTTCGGCCACACCCAGCTGGAGCTCATGGACCAGAAGCGCATCCGTGAAGTGGTGGCCTGCGACAGTTATGTAGGCGGCATGCTCGACATGAGCGGGGGCCACATCCATCCGCTGAACCTTGCCTTGGGCGAGGCCGCTGCGGTCGAGTCGCTGGGCGGCGTCATCTATGAGCAGACGCCTGCCGTCCGCATCGAGCGTGGCGCCAACCCTGTGGTACATACCCCACAAGGCAAAGTGCGCGCCAAGTTCATCATCGTCGCGGGCAACGCCTACCTGGGCAACCTGGTGCCGGAACTGGCCGCCAAGTCCATGCCCTGCGGCACCCAGGTGATCACCACCGAGCCACTGGGCGATGAACTGGCCCGCACTCTACTGCCACAGGACTACTGCGTCGAAGACTGCAACTACCTGCTCGACTACTACCGCCTGACCAGCGACAAGCGCCTGATCTTCGGCGGCGGCGTGGTCTACGGTGCACGCGATCCGGCGAACATCGAGGCGATCATTCGTCCGAAGATGCTCAAGGCCTTCCCTCAGCTCAAGGACGTGAAGATCGACTACGCCTGGACCGGCAACTTCCTGCTGACCCTGTCGCGCCTGCCGCAGGTCGGTCGTATCGGCGACAACATCTACTATTCCCAGGGTTGCTCGGGCCATGGCGTGACCTACACCCACCTGGCGGGCAAGGTACTGGCCGAAGCCCTGCGTGGCCAGGCCGAGCGTTTCGACGCCTTCGCCGGCCTGCCGCACTACCCATTCCCGGGTGGTCAGATGCTGCGCGTACCGTTCAGCGCCATTGGTGCGTGGTACTACAGCCTGCGGGATCGCCTGGGGTTCTGATGTAGCACCGTATTGTTCTTTTCGCGGGTAAACCCGCTCCCACAAACGTGCACCTGTGGGAGCGGGTTTACCCGCGAAGTGGAATCAGTACCGCCAGCAACTACTGCCCTAGGCTGCGCAGCGCTTGCTTCGCGGCAATCTCCTGGCCATCGCGCGCCAGCTCGTCGGCGGCCTTCAGCCAGCGCTGGCGATCGACCTGGGCCGGCAGGCGCTGCGGCGGTTGCACCAGCACAGCCCAACTCCCCTCCTTGGCCCAGGCACTCTCGAAGCTGTCAAAATCCAGCAGATGCCGCCGGACCATCCCTGAGCGCAGCAACACCCGCTGCTTGTAACGGTCGTAGCCAATCAACACCGCATAGCGTGGCTCGCCCCAGAGCGCCGAGCCGTCGTGATAACGCAACAGTACTGGATGACCGGCGGCCACCTGGGTGAGCAAGGCATCCAGGCGCTTGTCCAGCGGATAGACCACCATCCCGTACTCGCGGGCGACCCGGGGAATGCCGGTCTCCAGCGACGCCGCGCCCTGCGGCAGGTTCAGTGATTTGTCCAGCAGGCCAGGCGTGATCGGCGCGCCCTGCTGCGAAAGCACGGCGGCCAGGGCCATGGAGCCGCTCAAGTTGGCATTGCCACGATAGAACGGCACGCTGCTGATCTCGACCCGCTGCGGCAGTTTGTCGAGCGCCGCCGGTGGAGAACCGGCGCAACCGGCAAGGCTGGCGGCCACCAGGCAGACCGCCAGCAGGCGGCGCGGGCTCAGGGAGGTGAAGAAATGCTGCGACATGGACACTCGCTTGTTTCGACGCCCGGCAGACAGCGCCCGGCACTGGGCTCCGATCATAGGCGCCTACGCGGCCCGGGTATAGCCCGCTCCGGGCTTGTAACGAAACGACCCAAACAATAGACCTTCGGTCAATGGAACGTCACACGCCTGCGGCTAGACTAAGTAAGTGTCTGGAGGGAACAGCCCACAGCTGTCCCGAGAGAAGGAGGCACGCACATGAGCCTGACAATGGCAATCTTCATGCTGGTCGCGATGTGGTTGAGCGTCGCCACCGCCATGCTCTGGGGGGTACTGCGCATCGCACGACGCCATGCCCGACCGCATCACACCCAAGCGGCCACCACGCCCAAGCCGCAGCCGCTGCATCGCACCCGCCGGCACGCCGGGGCACATTGACCTGATCCGCAAAAGAACAAGGGGCTGCCTGGCAGCCCCTTCTCTTTTACCTCAGCCTGGTGTCAGCCTTGCGCCGCCTCGCGCTTCAGGCGTGCCCGGCGAACCATGATGTTGAGAATCTCGATCACCGTGGAGAAGGCCATCGCTGCGTACACATAGCCTTTCGGTACGTGGGCGCCGAAACCTTCGGCGATCAGCGTCATGCCAATCATGATCAGGAAGCCCAGTGCCAGCATCACCACGGTAGGGTTGTCGTTGATGAACTTGGCCAGCGGGTCGGCGGCCACCAGCATCACGATCACGGCACTGACCACGGCGATGATCATGATCGGCAGGTGCTCGGTCATGCCCACGGCAGTAATGATGCTGTCTACCGAGAAGACGATGTCCAGCAGCAGGATCTGGCCGATGGCCGCAGCAAAGCCGAGGGTCACGGTGGAGCCGGCCTTGGACTCTTCCTTCGCACCATGCGGGTCGACGCTTTCGTGAATCTCCTTGGTTGCCTTCCACAGCAGGAACAGGCCACCGGCGATCAGGATCATGTCCTTCCAGGAGAAGGCGTGGTCGAACACCTCGATCACCGGCTCCGTCAGCTGGACGATCCAGGCCACCGTAGAGAGCAACGCCAGGCGCATGATCAGCGCCATGCTGATACCGATGCGTCGCGCCTTGGAGCGGTAAGCCTCGGGCAGCTTGTTGGTGAGAATGGAGATGAAGATCAGGTTATCGATACCCAGCACGATCTCCATCGCCACCAAGGTAGCCAGGGCGACCCAGGCGGCGGGGCTCGCGGCAAGTTCCAGCAAGTATTCCATTTAGTGTTCCTTCGCTCAGATGTCCTGGGTGTCGTTCTTGTCTTGCTTGCTCTCGGGCTTTTGCCCTTCACCACCAAGAGTGTCGTTCAGCGCTTGCTGGGCCGCCTCGTTGGTCTTGTCGATCGCCTGCTTGGCCGATTCGGCAGCCTGGTTCAGCACCTGCTGCGCCGATTTCTCAGCCTGGTCGCACCCCGCCGTGGCCAAGAGCGCCAGCGCCAGTACCAACGGGGTGCCGATGGATTTCAGTTGTAGCATAGGGTCCTCGCTTATCGATATTTGGCTGGCGCGCGCACCGCGCCTGATGGAGTCGAATTCTAGAGAGGACAACAGTTCAGGAAAATTCGTATTTTTAGCGGTTATACTTCGGTTTTTACGAATCGAGTAGCGTCTCCATGCTCAACTACCGGCAGCTTCACTATTTCTGGGTAGTAGCCCGCACTGGCAGCATCACCCGCGCCAGCGAGCAATTGAATCTCACGCCGCAGACCATCAGCGGCCAGATCAGCCTGTTCGAACAGACCTACAACCTGGAGCTGTTCCAGCGCGTCGGTCGCCAACTGGAGCTGACCGAAACCGGCCGCCAGACCCTCGCCTATGCCGAGCAGATGTTCCAGATCGGTAGCGAACTCGAGACCCTGCTACGGGCCGGCCCCCAGGAGCAGATCCTGTTCCGCGTCGGGGTCGCCGACGTGGTGCCCAAGTCCATCGTCTATCGCTTGCTGGCACCGACCATGGAGCTTGACGAAGTACTGCGCATCAATTGCCGTGAAGACAAGCTGGAGCGCCTGCTCGCGGACCTGGCGATCCAGCGCCTTGACCTGGTGATCTCCGACAGCCCCATGCCTAGCCACCTGGACATCAAGGGCTACAGCCAGAAACTCGGCGAGTGCGGCCTGAGCTTCTTTGCCACTGCAGCACTTGCCACTCGGTTGAAGCGGCCCTTCCCCGGTTGCCTCAACGACGCACCGCTACTGATCCCCGGCCAGGAAACGGTGGTGCGCAGCCGCTTGCTGCGCTGGCTGGCCGAGCAGCAGGTGCAGCCGCGTATCGTCGGGGAATTCGACGACAGCGCCTTGATGCAGGCATTCGGGCAATCGGGCAGCGGCATCTTCGTGGCACCAAGCGTGATCGCCGATGAGGTGTGTCGGCAATACGGCGTGGAGTTGATCGGGCAAACCGAGGCGGTGCATGAGTCGTTCTATGCGATCTCCGTGGAGCGCAAGGTCAAGCATCCGGGGATCGTGGCGATTACCGAAGGAGCGCGCAGGGAACTGTTCAACTGGTGAGGCCATGCTGGCTTTTTCTGGCAGATTGCACCGCGATCGCTGCAGTGCGTCGGAGGAACAATACCGTCAGCCCTGTCCTACAGTGCCTGTGCTAAAGTCCGCGGTTCGTTCAAACCCGAGACCCCGCTGCACATGAGCCCTGTTTTTCGCCTTCTCAACCGCACCAGCCTGGTGACACAGATCATCATTGGCCTGGCTGCCGGCATCGCCCTGGCGCTGATCGCCCCGAGCCTGGCCCGGGATCTTGCATTCCTCGGCAAGGTGTTCGTCTCGGCCCTCAAGGCCGTGGCACCGATCCTGGTGTTCGTGCTGGTCATTGCCTCCATCGCCAACCACCAACAAGGCCAGCAGACCCATATCCGCCCTATTCTCTGGCTCTACCTGCTGGGCACTTTCGGTGCCGCGGTGGTCGCCGTGGTGGCGAGCATGGCCTTCCCTTCGACTCTGGTGTTGAGCGCACATGAAGCGACGCTGAGCGCCCCCGGCGGCATTACCGAAGTGCTGCAGGGCCTGCTACTGAGCGCGGTGGACAATCCGGTGAGCGCACTGGTCAATGCCAACTTCATCGGCATCCTGACCTGGGCGATCGGCCTGGGCATAGTGCTGCGCAAGGCTGGCAAGGCAACGCGCGGTGTGGTCGACGACCTGTCCAACGGCATCACGCAGCTGGTTCGCGTGGTGATTCGCTTCGCCCCGCTGGGCATCTTCGGCCTGGTCAGCTCGACCCTGGCCGAGGCGGGCCTGGATGCCCTGCTCGGCTACCTGCACCTGCTGGGGGTGCTGATCGGCTGCATGCTGTTCGTGGCGTTGGTGATGAACCCGTTGATCGTGTTCTGGAAGATTCGTCGCAACCCTTACCCGCTGACCCTCCTGTGCCTGCGCGAAAGCGGTATCACCGCGTTCTTCACTCGCAGCTCGGCGGCAAACATTCCGGTGAACCTGGCATTGTCGGAGCGCCTGGGCCTGCATGAAGACACCTACTCGGTGTCGATCCCGCTGGGTGCGACCATCAACATGGCCGGGGCAGCGATCACCATTACCGTGCTGACCCTGGCGGCGGTGCATACCCTGGGGATCACCATCGACCTGCCGACCGCGGTGCTGCTCAGCGTGGTGGCTGCGGTCTGTGCCTGCGGCGCCTCGGGCGTGGCCGGCGGGTCGCTCCTGTTGATTCCTCTGGCTTGCAGCCTGTTCGGCATTCCCAGCGAGCTTGCCATGCAGGTGGTTGCCGTCGGCTTCATCATCGGTGTGTTGCAGGACTCGGCGGAAACCGCGCTCAATTCATCGACCGACGTATTGTTCACTGCGGCTGCGTGCGAGGCCATGGAGCGGCGTGCTGCCTGAGCCGCAATTGCTTAAGCCAGACGCAAGGCCTAGGCTAATGGCCTTTTCCTAGTAACGAGACAGGGCCATGTCAGAACACGAAACCGCAGGCGAAGGCCGCCTCAACAGTATCGAGGTCCGTATCCTCGGCGCGCTGATCGAAAAGCAGGCCACCAGCCCGGAAAGCTACCCACTGACACTCAATGCGCTGGTCCTGGCCTGCAACCAGAAGACCAGCCGGGAGCCGGTGATGAACCTCTCCCCCGGCCAGGTCGGCCAGGCCCTGCGTGCACTCGAAGGCCAGGACATGGCCCGCCTGCAGATGGGCAGCCGCGCCGACCGCTGGGAGCAGCGGGTGGACAAGGCGCTGGAACTGGTGCCGGCACAGTTGGTCCTGATGGGCCTGATGTTCCTGCGCGGGCCGCAGACTCTCAACGAATTACTGACCCGCAGCAATCGCCTGCACGAATTCGAAGACGTCGATCAGGTCCAGCATCAGCTGGAACGCCTGGTTTCACGTGGGCTGGCGTTGCACCTGCCACGTCAGGCAGGCCAGCGTGAAGACCGCTACACCCACGCCCTGGGCGATCCGGCCGAGATCGAAGCGATTCTTGCCGCGCGTCAGCAGGAAGGTGGTTCACGCAGTGCGTCAGGTGCGGCTTCGGACGAGCGGATCGAGGCGCTGGAAGCCCGGGTCGCGGCACTGGAAGCCCGGCTGGCTCAGCTTGAGGGCTGAGTCAGGGCTGGTCGGGTTCGGGGAAGTTACGGCAGCTCTTGCGCTCGGCCAACTCTCTGTCGCTGGGGCGCTGGTCGACGAACACGGTGCGGCCGTCGGGATAGATTTCCAGATAGCCCCAGTGCAGGTCCTGCTCCTGCTGGCCGGGCTTGGGTGGCACCAACCACCAGGGTTCTCGACTGATCGGGGTCATGACTGTACCTCCTGGGAGCGTCTGCAGTAATCATAGACACCCTCGGGTGATACTTGGTTTGGTCGGCCATATCACGGAAAAGCCCGCTCCCACCGGTAAAGCGCAGCTCTCGAGAACTGCGCTTTACCGGTGGGAGCGGGCTTGTCCCGCGATCAGACCAGCGCTGACTTACGCCGGCGCCGAAGTCCGGATCAGGTGGTCGAAGGCTGCCAGCGAAGCTTTGGCGCCCTCGCCCACGGCGATGACGATCTGCTTGTACGGCACCGTGGTCACGTCACCGGCCGCGAACACACCAGGGATGCTGGTCTGGCCTTTGGCGTCGACGATGATCTCGCCGCGCGGCGACAACTCGACCGTGCCCTTGAGCCAATCGGTGTTCGGCAGCAGGCCGATCTGCACGAAGATACCTTCGAGCGCCAGTTCGTGGATCTCGTTGCTGGTCCGGTCTTCGTAGCGCAGGCCGGTGACCTTCTCGCCGTTACCCAGCACTTCCTTGGTCAGGGCACTGGTGATCACCTTGACGTTCGGCAGGCTGTGCAGCTTGCGCTGCAGCACCGCATCGGCACGCAGCTGGCTGTCGAACTCGATCAACGTCACCTGAGCGACGATACCGGCCAGGTCGATGGCTGCTTCCACGCCAGAGTTGCCGCCGCCGATCACCGCCACGCGCTTGCCCTTGAACAGCGGGCCGTCGCAGTGCGGGCAGTAGGCCACGCCACGGGAGCGGTACTCCTGCTCCCCGGGGACATTCATTTCGCGCCAGCGGGCGCCGGTGGCGAGGATCACGGTCTTGGCCTTGAGCGACGCACCGCTGGCCAGGCGTACTTCGTGCAGACCGCCATCGGCGGCCGGGATCAGCGCTTCACCGCGCTGCAAATTCATGATGTCGACGTCGTACTGCTTGACGTGCTCTTCCAGCGCAGTGGCAAGCTTCGGCCCTTCGGTCTCCTGCACGGAGATGAAGTTCTCGATCGCCAGGGTGTCGAGCACCTGGCCGCCGAAGCGCTCGGCGGCAACGCCGGTACGAATGCCTTTGCGCGCAGCGTAGATGGCTGCCGCAGCGCCAGCCGGGCCACCGCCGACCACCAGCACGTCGAAAGCGTCCTTGGCGTTGATCTTCTCGGCCTGGCGGCTGCCAGCACTGGTGTCGATCTTTCCGAGAATCTCTTCCAGGCCCATACGGCCCTGGCCGAACACTTCACCGTTCAGGTAGATGCTCGGAACCGCCATGACCTTGCGCGATTCGACTTCATCCTGGAACAGCGCACCATCGATGGCGACGTGCCGAATGTTGGGGTTGAGCACCGCCATCAGGTTGAGGGCCTGGACCACGTCCGGGCAGTTCTGGCAAGACAGCGAGAAGTAAGTCTCGAAGCTGAACTCGCCTTCCAGGGCCTGGATCTGCTCGATCACTTCGGCGCTGGCCTTCGAAGGGTGGCCGCCGACCTGCAGCAACGCCAGTACCAGGGAGGTGAATTCATGGCCCATGGGGATACCGGCGAAACGCAGGCTGATATTGCCCCCGGGACGGTTGAGCGAGAATGACGGGCGACGGGCGTCGCTGCCGTCCTCGCGCAGGGTAATGAGGTTCGACAGGCCGGCGATCTCAACCAGCAGGTCGTGCATTTCACGGGACTTCGCGCCGTCGTCGAGGGAGGCAACGATCTCGATCGGCTGGGTGACCCGCTCCAGGTAGGTTTTCAGTTGCGATTTAAGCGTGGCGTCCAACATACGGGGCGATTCCTTTTTCAAAACTCGGATACAAAAACGCCCAGGCGAGGTCGCCCGGGCGTTTGACGGGGCAGTGAGTACTTCAGCTGTGGCGGCTGCTCACCGCCCTCGACTGGTGCATGGACTCAGATCTTGCCGACCAGGTCCAGCGACGGCGCCAGAGTGGCTTCGCCTTCTTTCCACTTGGCCGGGCAGACTTCGCCTGGGTGAGCGGCAACGTACTGGGCAGCCTTGACCTTGCGCAGCAGCTCGGCTGCGTCACGACCTACACCGCCGTCGTTCAGTTCGACGATCTTGATCTGACCTTCCGGGTTGATCACGAAGGTGCCGCGATCAGCCAGACCGGCTTCTTCGATCAGCACGTCGAAGTTGCGCGAGATGACGTGGGTCGGGTCACCGATCAGCGGGTACTGGATCTTGCCGATGGTGTCCGAAGTGTCGTGCCAGGCTTTGTGGGTGAAGTGGGTGTCGGTGGACACGCCGTAGATCTCGACGCCCAGTTTCTGGAACTCGGCGTAGTTGTCAGCGAGGTCACCCAGTTCGGTCGGGCAGACGAAAGTGAAGTCAGCCGGGTAGAAGAACACGACGGACCATTTGCCTTTCAGGTCGGCTTCGCTTACCTGAACGAACTCGCCTTTGTGGTAGGCAGTGGCGTTGAACGGTTTGACCTGGCTGTTGATGATGGGCATGAGAAACGCTCCTTCGAGGGTTAGTTAACTTGGGGTGGGTAACTTTCGATGGAGTAATCCTATCCAATGACCTCGACAATGGCTCATTGGTAAACCTCATGTTGGTGATTGGTTTTGGCTATAAGCTGCGCGACCGATAGATTTTTTCATTCCTATGCCTCGTCTGCCGGTCCTGAAGTACAGGTCGAGGCTGCGCCCTCTGCGTAATCCAGCCAGCAGCTCGCATCTGCTTGCTCACCCCAGGAGACCCTTACCCGTCCTCGCTCGTCATGCGAGCGAAAATGCAGGCGGCTGCCCTGCCCCACCATCCCCACCTCGTCACCTTGCACATCGAATACCTGGGCACCGAACGGCAAGGCATGCCCGTGCTCGTTGCGAGCCTCCAGCATCAGCAAGCGACCGCTGCGCGTCGGATAGTGCAGCAGTGTCACCGCACCGGCTCGGGGCACCACCGACTGACCGCTGATCTGCAACTCCACATCCTGTGACATGCCCTTGGGATCCAGGTCGACGGTATTCACGCTGTAGGGGCTCAACGAGGGGACCACCGCAAAGCCCTGGGCATTC
>NZ_VZZS01000044.1:0-18412 GCF_009650575.1 Pseudomonas sp. MNR3A
CTGGATGTGTCGAGCGCCTGTTACCGGGTCGGCTATGAAAGCCCGTCGCAGTTCAGTCGCGAGTACAGCCGCCAGTTTGGGTGTGCGCCGTCCAGGGATATCGGCTTGGTTCGCCAGACATAGGGCGTGCTTGGCTCAGACAAGCATGTTGGATGAGCAGGCCTTGGTGGGAAGTTACCTGATAATTTTGTCAGGTGCGCAAGAGTTAAAGCGTGTGATATAGCTAAGTACAGTTTCTGGTCTGTACCTCTACTCGGTGGTTTTACTTTGGGGACGCTAACTCTCCAAAGATTCGATTATCTGTGCAGCGTTCGTTGAGTGCCAGGTTGGAGGCTGGGAGCTATAACTTTTCAATTCCCTATTTGGTGAGGTTGCAATGAGAGCCTATGATCTTCCACTGCCCGAGGCCTTGAACGTTCAGTATTATTTGCCGGACAGGTCTTCCGGTCTTCAGTTAAAAGTGAGACCCATCAAGGGAGCACTCCCTGGTGATGATATTGTGGTTTTTCTTGACGTTAATGAAGTGCTTCGGGTTCCGGTGTCTGAGGACTGGGTTGCTCCGGTTATTCTTCATGTTCCAGATTCCAGTTTGGGCCCTAATGGCGCTCATCAACTGCAGTGCGGGTGGTTTGATCCGGTTTCAGACGACGGTAATCTCTCAGAGCCGGTCACGATTATCATCGGGCCTGTGAACACTTAAAAGCCCCGCTCCGACAACATTTGAAGCGAGGCAGCTGATGATCTTGCATTGCCCGAATTTGCATTAATTCGGGCTTTTAATAAGGGCGGGCATCCGGCACTGCAATGGTCTGGCCTAAGCCAAAAAAACAATCCCGCCACGCCTCCTTCAACCTTTTACCAATATCTTCACAACTTCATCGACACTATTCTTCAATCCCACCACGGTATCCTCCGGATCGCTGTCGACCACCACCAACCTGGCGCCTGCCGCCTCGATCACCTTGAGCACCTCTGGTTCAGGCTGACGATGGTGCAACACCAACGCCACATCCTGCGTCTTGAGCGTCTCTCCCAGCGCCTTCAGCGCCGCTTCGTCCCACTTGCCATCTGCCGGCAGTGCCTGCGACACCACATCCAGGTTCAACCCGCTGGCCAGATACCCCAACCGCTCCGACAGGCTCACCACGCTGAGGTTATCCGCCTCGGCCAGGCGGGTCTGGCTGCTGGACGTCAGCTCGAGCATCTGTCGCTTGAGCCCGGCCAGGTTGGCCTGGATCTTGTCCTTGTCGGCGGGGGACAGGCGCTCCAGGTCGTTGGCCACCACATCCGCCATGCGTCCGAGGTTGATCGGGTTCAACCAGGGATAGCTGGCGAAGGCATTGTCGCCATCCACCGCGATACCGGGCAGGGCGCCATCGACCGGGCGTGCGGCGTCGATCTCGACGATGCGGATGTTGCTGCGCCGCGCCATGGGATAGAGCGGATCGTCATGCCAGATCGAGCGCACGCCGATCACCGCCGTGGCCTGCCGTGCATCCTTCTGCAGGCTCGCGCCACCACGTCCCTCGAAGTACGACGGCTGGCGGCTGGCTGGAAGGTTGGCCGGTGCCGCGCGCTTGAGCTGCACCGAGGTACCGTCGAGCAAGGCGACAGCGAGGCTGTGGGTCACCGGCAGGGTGGTCAGCACTTGCGTGGTTGCGGCGCTGCTGGCGGGCTGTGCGGCCAGCGCCAGGGTGGGCGCGCCGGCCAGGACCAGGGCCAGGGTGAGGCGTTTGAGCGTAAGGTTCATGCCGGGTTTCCTTGCAGGCGGGGGACGAGGGCGCGGGCGAGGGCCGCGAGGGCGAAGCACACACCGGCCACCAGGATGATTGCAGCGCCGGAGGGCACGGGCAGGTCGAAGACGATCGGCAGCAGGATGCCGAGCAAGGTGCTGAGGGTGGCGATCAGCACCGAGGCGAAGAAGAAGCCCTTGAGCGACTGGCTGACCAGACGCGCGGCGGCGGCGGGGATCACCAGCAGCGCACCGACCAGGATGGCGCCGATCACCTTCACCGAGGCCACGGTCACCAGGGTCACCAGCACCACGAACAGGTAGTCGAGGGTCTTCACCGCCACGCCGCGCACCGCCGCCAGCTGTGGGTTGAAGCTGGCGAGGATGATGCGGTTGTACAGCGGCAGGGCCAGGGCCAGCACCAGCACGGCAACGATACCGAGCACCAGCAGGTCGTGAGGGCTGACGGTGAGCACCGAGCCGAACAGCACGTTCTCGAGGATGTGCACGTTGATCTTGCCGGCCAGCATCAGCAGCAGGCTGGCGCCCAGGGCCAGCGAGACGGAGAGGAACACGCCGATCAGGGTGTCTGGCGAAAGGCCGGTGCGGTTGCGCAGGAAGTTCAGCAGGATGCCGAACAGCAGGCAGTAGCCGAACAGGCTGCCGTAGGGCCCGGTATAGGGCTCGCCGAGCAGGATGCCGATGGCCACGCCCGTGAGGGCGGCGTGGCCGACGGCCTCGGAGAAGAAGGCAAAGCGCTTGACCACGACCAGGGTGCCGAGTCCGCCCAGCACCGGGCCGATCATCAGGCCGGCGATCAGGGCGTTGATCACGAACCCATAGGCCAGGGCCTCGGGCAGGTAGCCAGCGGTGGCCCATTGCTGGACCAGTTGGCGGAAGGCTTCATAACTCATCAGGCAAGGCTCTCGCTGCGCGGGTGGACGGAGAACAGCCCGAGCAGGCGCTCCGGGGTCAGGGCCTGTGCGGGCGGGGCGTCGAACAGCAGCTTGCGGCTCAGCCCGGTGACGCGGTCGGCCAGGCGCAGTACCGCTTCAAGGTCGTGCTCGATCCACAGCACCGTGGTGCCGGCCTGGCGCCAGCCGTGCAGCAGTTGCTCGAACACCTGGATACCGGCTTCATCCAGTGCCGACATGGGTTCGTCCAGCACCAGCAGCTGCGGCTCCGGGATCAGCCCCTGGGCCAGCAGCACACGCTGGCGCTCGCCGCCGGACAGCGCGCCCATGCGCCGCTTGCGCTTGTCGAGCATGCCGACCTTGGCCAGGGCGGCGTCGATGTCGGGTCGCACGCGGCACGATAGCCCGAGGAACGCCGGGCGCTGCTGGCACATGGCGGCCATGAAGTCGTCGACGGTCATCGGCAGGCCACGGTCGAACTCCAGTGCCTGGGGCACATAGCCGATCACCTCGCGTTCGCTGGGCCAGTGCAGGGTCAACTGTCCCTGATGCGGCATCTGCCCGAGCAGGGTCTTGATCAGCGAGCTCTTGCCGCCACCATTGGGGCCGACGATGGCATGCACGCTGCCGGCGGCAACGCTGAAGCTCACCTGCTCGAGGATGCGCGTGCGCCCAAGGGTGAGGTCGATGCCGGCGAAGTCGATGCGCGGGCCTTGGGCGCTGACCAGGTTGGCCGCGGCGGTCATGCGCGGTTCTCCTGGATGGCCTTGACCACGGTCTCGAGGTTGCGCTTCATCTCCACCTCGTACTTGTCGGCGGTGTATTCGCCGTAGGAGATGTGGGTCAGCGGGTAGATCTTCACCCCGGATTCGCGCTCGATGGTTTCGACGTAGGCGGAGGGAAAGTCCATTTCCGAGAAGATCACCTTCACATCGAGCTGCTTGAGCTGATCGATGGTCTTCTTCAACTGCGCCGGGCTCGGCTCGATGCCATGAGCCGGCTCGACCACTGCTGTGACCTCCAGGCCGAAGTCGCGCACCAGGTAGTCGTAGGCGGCGTGGATGGTCGCCACGCGAAACTCCGCGCCCGGTGCCTCGGTGACCTTGGCCAGGGCTTCGGCGCGCAGCACGCGCAGGCGCTTGGCATAGGCGCGGGCGTTCTGGGTGTAGAACTTGGCGTTGTCCGGGTCGAGCTTGCCCAGCTCGCGGGCAATGTTGTTGACCTGGGCGATGCTGGCGCTGATCGACAGGAAGGTGTGCGGGTTGACCACCTTGCCGGCGCCGCGCGCGGCGATGCCGGTGGCGGCAAGCAGCGGGACGTTCTGGTTGGACTCGATGGTCTTGATGTCGGGTTTTTCGCTGGCGGCGATCATGCGATCGGCGAAGTCGTCGTGGCCGATGCCGTTGAGCACGATCACGTCCAGGGTGCCGATGCGCTTGATGTCTTCGGCGCGCGGTTCATAGGCATGCGGGTTGAAGCCTGCGGGAATCAGCGGCACCACTTCGGCCTTGTCGCCGACGATATTGCTCACGTAGCTGTAGTAGGGGTGCAGGGTGATGCCGATGCGCAGCGGTTTGCCGCTGTCGGCCAGGGCCAGTGCCGGGAACAGGCAGGCCAGGAGAAAGGCGAGGGCGGAGCGGAGCATGGCGCGGTCCTTGGGTTCAGTGACGGTGTTCGCGGGTGACCCCGGCGTCGTAGTGGCTGACGATTTCCTGCCAGCCGGCGGCGATCAGCGCGGCCTGGCCAAGATCGTCGGGTGCCCGGGTGCTGCGGTCGCGGCGCAGCCACACCTGGGCCGGTGCGGTGTCGGCCTGCGGCAGGATCAACAGGAAGCTGCCGGCAACGTCGGCGTCCTGGCTCGAGCCCAGGTAGGCGCCACTGGCCAGCCACTGCCACTGATGACGGCCCCGGCTGGCACTGCTGGTGTCGTCGACGAAGGGCGGCAGCGCATCATCGGCCAGTGCCTGCACAGCGGGCGCCTGGCCGTTTTCCTGGCGCAGCGCGAGGATTTCCTCGGTGGCCACGTGCAGGTCGGTGTAGACGCCCTGTTCGGCGGCGTTGAGGTCACGGCGAGCGTCGATCTGGTGGCTGGCGATGGTCTGTTCGTCGACCCGTTCACCACGCAGCCCGACCACGGTCGCGGCGACGGCGGCGATCAGCAGCGCAGCCAGCAGTACATAGAGGGTTTCATGTCCGGCGCCGGCCGGGCGGATGACCTGGGCGCGGCTCATGGCGCGCCTATATCGGCATGGTCGACTTCCACCACGTGACCGGGGCCGGCGTCGAACAGCACGTAGAACTCGCCGTCGGGGCGCTTGAAGGTGAGGGTCGAGTCGTCGCCGAGCTTGCCGCCGACCAGCACTTGCTCGTCGTAGCCGATCACATCCAGCGTCACGCCCGGCGCGCCGCTACCGTCGGAGAAGCCGCCGGTGCACTTGATCTGATCGCCCGACACCGATACGCAGTCGCACATCGGGTTGTGCGCCAATGCCGGCAGGGCGGTGAAGGTCAGCAGGGGCAGGGCAAGCCTGCGCAACAGGTGTTTCATCATTTGCCTCCTTGTTTCTCGAGCCAGGCGACGGTGGCCGGCGATGCCTTGGCCAGCGGTACGGATGCCTGGTGCATGCTGCCGTCCCAGCCTTCGATGGTGATCCAGATCTCGGCGTCTGGGCGGGTGCGGGGCGGGATCGGCAGCGAGGTGCTCATGCGGTAGGGTGAGCCGAAGAAGATCGAGCCGGCGGCGCGCAGGTTGCGCGGCTTGCCGATGCGCAGGTAGATGGCCTTCGCGCCCTCGGTGCATGTCTGGCAGAGCGCGGCGTTGAACACCTTGAAGTGCCCGGCCGGGCCGTCGGCGCGTGGCGCTTCGTCACGCAACTCGGCCAGGTCCAGGCGCCAGCGGTCGACCTGGATATCCTTGACTACGTTGGCACCCAGGCCGCTGTCGCCGCGGAACAGGCTGGCATCGGCGAAGTACTTGGGCATGAAGCCCAGCGGGATGAGGATCAGCAGGATGTTGATGTGGAAGCGCCATTTCAGCCACCACTGCTTCAAGCCGCTGGGCGGCAGGGTTTGAGTCTGGGTCTGGCTCATGGCTGGGCCTCCACGGGGGTGTCTTCATGCCTGCGCACGCGTGCCGGGCGCTCGCTGCGCTTGAGCGCTGCGGCGGTCGCTTGGGCAGTGCGCTTGGTCCAGATCAGCAGGCCACTGAGCACCATCAGGGTGAGTACCAGGCCGAAGAAGAACCAGATCAGCTTGATCGGCAGGCCACCGAAGTCACCGGTGTGCAGCGGGCGCATGGATTCGGTGACGAACTCCAGGGTCGAGCGGTCGCCGAGCAGGAACTGGCTGTCGACGTTGCGGGTGTACGGGTTGACCTCGGCGGTCTGGAACATCAACGGGTACCAGCCACGCCCGCCCATGCTGATATGGCTGTAGGCGGTGGCGGGCAGGGTGATGAAGCTGATGTCCAGGCCCGGGATGGCCTCCTGGGCGATGCGGGCGGCCTCGTCCAGGTCGATACGCGGCACCGGATTGCCGTCGGGGCTCTGTGGCACCTGTTCGCGAGCGATGACCGGCACGATCGGCTCGGTGGAAATGGTGACGTGGTTGTCGCCCAGAATGGCCTGGATCAGGAACCAGGTGCCGGTGATCGAAATCACCGCGATGAACCAGATCGACCACACCCCGGCCAGGCGGTGCAGGTCACCCCAGAAGATCCGCGAGCCGTGCTGTGTGCGTACCGGCTTGAAGAATCCGCGCCAGAATTTCTTGTACACCACGAGCCCTGTGACCAGCGAAGCGAGCATCGGCAGGCCAAGCAACGACACCAGGTACCAGCCCCAGCTATAGCCGTTGGTGAACGGCACCAGCCACCAGCCGTGCAGCGCGCGGGTGAAGGCCTGGAAGTTGAAGTCGGGGGTCTTGCCCTGG
Organism: Pseudomonas sp. MNR3A; assembly: GCF_009650575.1. Taxonomy (NCBI): domain Bacteria; kingdom Pseudomonadati; phylum Pseudomonadota; class Gammaproteobacteria; order Pseudomonadales; family Pseudomonadaceae; genus Pseudomonas; species Pseudomonas sp. MNR3A. The sequence goes on from NZ_VZZS01000044.1 coordinate 6,577, forward strand.
ATGGCGCCGGTGTAGGGGTTGACGTAGAGCGTCGGCGACGTGCCGTCGGGGTAGGTGACTGCCGCTTCGAGGGCGAAGTGCGAGCCATCCGGCTGGCTGATGAAGCGCACCGCCATGTCCGGTTCTGCCTTGTTCAGCGCACTCAAGACCTGCTGGAAGCTCAGCCGCTCGGCGTTGTCGTCCGGTTGGCTGGCACGCACGTCGGGGTTCGCCAACCAGACGATCTCCTGGCTGACCACCGCAAGCATCCCGGTGAAGCAGACGATCAGGACAAAGAACCAGATCGGCAGGGCAAGCCAACTGTGCACCAGAAACCACAGTTTGGACTTGGATTTTTTAATTTGTCGGGCCATCACTCGTTCTTCTGAGGAAAATTGCGGTCGAGTTTCGTCTCAACCTTGAAGGCTGCAATTAATAGGACGAATGAGAATCAAAAACCTGAAGCCTCAAATGCAAGCAAATGTTTCAAGCTCCCTCCCGCTCCCGCTCCCGCTCCCGCTCCCGCTCTTGCCCTTGCCCTTGCCCTTGCTTCTAAGCGCGCGATATCCCAGCCACCACCCATCGCGACCTCAGGAGGCCGAGCAGAGGCGTCTGTAGGGCCCTGGCGCGCAGCGCCCTTCGGCGTCCCGCCGAAGTCGCGAGAAGTAGACTTGCGCAGCAAGTCGGAGTCCGCGAAGGCCCGGAAGGCGCCGGCGCGAGGGAACCCCGGAGCGCAGCGCAGGGGCCGTATGTGGGAGCAGGCGGTTTTTGCCTACTTTTTTCCAAGAAAAAAAGTAGGTCGCCGTAAAGGCGAAAAGGTGACTCCGCGTCGCCACCCAAATCGGATATTCACCCGCCACGAGCACCACCCAGCCCCCCAAAGAACCTAACTTTTTGCAAGATGTATCCGTTTCGTAGGGATAGCCGGGCCCCGCCCGATACCCCACTCGTACGGAAGCAATCTGATGAATCCCGAGAAGTCCCTGCAACTGGCCCGCCGTTTCATTGAACTGCCGCTGGAAAAGCGCCGCGTGTTCCTCGAGACCCTGGCCAAGGAGGGCATCGACTTTTCCCAGTTCCCCATCCCCGCCGGTGTCGAGGCCCCAGACCGCCAGGCGCTGTCCTACGCCCAGCAACGCATGTGGGTGCTCTGGCAGATGGACCCCCAGAGCGGCGCCTACAACCTCCCAGGCGCCGTACGCCTGCTAGGTCAACTGGACGCCGCCGCCCTGGAGCAGGCCTTCGCCACCGTACTAGCCCGTCACCAAAGCCTGACGACCGTCTTCGAACCCCAGGCCGATGATCGCCTGGAGCAGGCCCATCGCCCGCTCACCCGCGTGAACATCGAGCGCGTCGACCTGCGCAATCTCGCCGCCGACCAGCGTGAGGCACAGGTTCGTGCCGAAGCCGAAACCGAGTCGCTACGCCCGTTCGACCTTGCGCACGGACCACTGCTGCGGGTGCGCCTGCTGCACCTCGATGCGCAGGAGCACGTACTGCTGCTGACCCTGCACCACATCGTTTCCGACGGCTGGTCGATGAATGTGCTGATCGATGAGTTCAGCCGCGCCTATGACGCCTTTGCCGCCGGGCAGGCACCGCAGTTGCCGCCGCTACCCATCCAGTACGTCGACTACGCCCTGTGGCAGCGTCGCTGGCTCGAAGCCGGCGAGATGGAGCGCCAGTTGCAGTACTGGCAGGCCCAGCTGGGCGAGGAGCAGCCGGTGCTGGAGCTGCCGCTGGACCACGCCCGCCCGGCCACCCCCAGCTTCAGCGGCAGCCGCCAGTCATTCCCGCTCGACGCGGCACTGACCGAGCAGGTGCGCGGTTTTGCCCGCCAGCACAACCTGTCGCTGTTCATGGTCCTGCTCGCCAGCTTCGGCATGCTGCTGCAACGCTATACCGGCCAATGCGACCTGCGCATCGGCAGCCCGGTGGCCAACCGCAACCGCGCCGAGGTCGAAGGGCTGATCGGGCTGTTCGTCAACACCCAGGTACTGCGCCTGCAGCCACAAGCGCAACAGGACGTGCTGGCCTATCTGCAAGCGGTACGTCAGACCGTGCTGGGCGCCCAGGCGCACCAGGACCTGCCGTTCGAGCGCCTGGTCGAGGCGCTCAAGGTCGAGCGCAGCCTCAGCCACGCACCGCTGTTCCAGGTGATGTACAACCACCAGCCGCAGGTCGCCGACCTGACCACCGTCACCCTGGCGTCCGGCCTGCAACTGGCGCCGCTGCAATGGCGCAGCCGCACCACCCAGTTCGACCTCAGCCTCGACACCTACGAGCAAGGTGGGGTGCTGCACGCAGCCTTCACCTATGCCAGCGACCTGTTCGATGCCGCCACCATCGAGCGCATGGCCCGGCACTGGCAGGCCCTGCTGCGGGGCCTGGTCGAGCAGCCACAGCAAGCGCTGTGGCAGGTGCCGATGCTCGATGACGCCAGCCTTGCCACCGTGCTTCAGGACTGGAACGCCACCGCCCGTGACTACCCGCTCGAACGCCCGGTGCACCAGCTGTTCGAAGACCAGGCACGCCGCGCCCCACAGGCCCCGGCCCTGGTGTTTGGCGAGCACGCGCTCAGCTACGCCCAGCTCGACGCCCGCGCCAACCAGTTGGCCCACTACCTGCGCGCCCAAGGCGCCCGGGGCGACAGCCTGGTCGGCATCAGCGTGCAGCGCAGCGTCGAAATGGTGGTGGGGCTGCTGGGCATCCTCAAGGCCGGTGCTGCCTATGTGCCGCTGGATCCGGAGTACCCTGCAGAACGCCTGGCCTACATGATCGAGGACAGTGGCATCGACCTGCTGCTGACCCAGCAGGCACTGCTCGACAGCCTGCCGCTGCCCCGGGGCGTGCAGTGCGTGGCGCTCGACCGGTTGCCGTTGGACGAGCAGCCCACCAGTGCCCCGAGGGTGGATATCGACCCCGAGCAACTGGCCTACGTCATCTACACCTCCGGCTCGACCGGGCGGCCGAAGGGCGCTGGCAACAGCCATAGGGCCCTGGCCAACCGCCTGCACTGGATGCAGGAGGCCTACGCCATCGGCGCCGACGACACCGTGCTGCAGAAGACGCCCTTCAGTTTCGACGTGTCGGTGTGGGAGTTCTTCTGGCCGCTGATGACCGGCGCGCGCCTGGCAGTGGCCGCGCCGGGTGAACATCGTGACCCGGCGCGCTTGATCGAGACCATTCGCCGCTTCCAGGTCAGCACCCTGCATTTCGTGCCTTCGATGCTCCAGGCGTTCATCCACGAGCCGGGTGTCGAAGCCTGCAGCAGCCTGCGCCGTATCGTCTGCAGTGGTGAGGCCCTGCCGGTGGATGCCCAAGTGCAGGTGTTCGCCCGCCTGCCGGGCGCAGCCCTGTACAACCTCTATGGCCCGACCGAGGCAGCCATCGACGTCACCCATTGGACCTGCCGCGACGAAGGCCGCGACAGCGTACCGATCGGCCTGCCGATCGCCAACCTGCGCACCTACGTGCTCGACGCCGGCCTCGAGCCGGTTGCCCCCGGTGTTTCCGGCGAGCTTTATCTGGGGGGTGTCGGCCTGGCCCGAGGCTACCACCGCCGCCCGAGCCTGACGGCCGAGCGCTTCGTCGCCGACCCCTTCGTGTCTGGCCAGCGCCTGTACCGCACCGGCGACCGTGTGCGCCAGCGCAACGATGGCGTGATCGAATACCTCGGCCGCTTCGACCATCAGGTGAAGATTCGCGGCCTGCGCATCGAGCTGGGCGAGATCGAGGCGCGCCTGGCCCAGCATGAGTGGGTGCGTGAGGCCGTGGTGCTCGCGCTGGACGGCAAGCAGCTGGTGGCCTACCTGGTGCTCAACGAACAGCCCGATGGCTGGCAGCAGGGGCTCAAGGACTGGCTGTTGCAGGCGCTGCCCGAGTTCATGGTGCCCACCCACCTGATGCCGCTCGAGCGCCTGCCGCTGACGCCCAACGGCAAGCTCGACCGCAAGGCGCTGCCGCAGCCCGATGCGGCGCCACGCGGTGCCTACGTAGCCGCGCAAACGCCGGTGCAGCAGATCCTCGCGCAGGTCTGGAGCGAGGTGCTCGGGGTCGAACAGATCGGCCTGGACGACAACTTCTTCGAACTGGGCGGCGACTCGATCATCGCTATCCAGGTGGTCAGTCGCGCCCGGCGCCAAGGCTTGCAGTTCAGCCCGCGTGACCTGTTCCAGTTCCAGACCCTGCGCGGCCTGGCTGGCGCTGCCGGGCGTGCGACGCAGGTGCAGGCCGAGCAGGGCGCGGTGCAGGGCCCGGCGCTTCTGACCCCCATCCAGCGCGCCTTCTTCGAGCAGGCGGTGCCTGCACGGGCGCACTGGAACCAGTCGCTGCTGCTGACGCCACGCCAGGCCCTGGATGGCAATCGCCTGCAGCAGGCGCTGATGCGTCTGGTCGAGCAACATGACGCCCTGCGCCTGCGCTTCCAGTTGCGCGATGGCCACTGGCAAGCCGAGCACGGTGCGCTGCCCGCCGCGCTGCTGCGCGAAGAGACGGCCGCCGACGCCCAGGCGCTGGCGACGCTCTGCGACGCCACCCAGCGCAGCCTCGACCTGGCCGACGGGCCGCTGCTGCGCGCGGTACTGGTGCAAATGGCCGATGGCAGCCAGCGCGTGCTGCTGGTGATCCACCACCTGGTGGTCGACGGCGTGTCCTGGCGCGTACTGCTCGAAGACTTGCAGCACGCCTACACACAACAGGCGCTGCCCGCCAAGACCAGCGCCTGGCAGGCCTGGGCCGCGCGGCTGCCTGCGCTGGCCGCGCAGCAGGCCGGCGAGCTGGACTACTGGTGCGCCCAGCGTGTCGAGCATGACCTGCCGTGCGACATGCCCCAGGGCGCCGCGCTCAACCGCCATGGCCGCACCCTGGAAACGCGCCTGGACGCCGAGCTGACCCGTCAGTTGCTGCACGTTGCCCCGGCCGCCTATCGCACCCAGATCAACGACCTGCTGCTGACCGCGCTGGCCCGGATGGTCGCGCGCTGGAGCGCGCAGCAAGCGGTGCTGGTGCAGTTGGAAGGGCATGGTCGCGAAGAGGTGTTCGAGGATGTCGACCTGTCGCGCACCGTGGGCTGGTTCACCACGCTGTTCCCCGTGCGCCTGAGCGTCAGTGACGATGTGGGCGCCTCGATCAAGGCGGTCAAGGAGCAGTTGCGTGCGGTGCCGGGCAAGGGGCTGGGCTACGGCCTGCTGCGCTACCTGGGCGATGAGGCCCAGCGCCAGGCGCTCGGCCAGGTCACGCCTGCGCGCATCACCTTCAACTACCTGGGGCAGTTCGACCAGCAGTTCGATGCCCAGGCCCTCTGGGCGCCCGCCACCGAGCGCAGCGGCCAGGCCCAGGACCCCGAGGCCCCCTTGGCCAACTGGCTGACCCTGGAAAGCCAGGTCTATGCCGGCGAGCTGTCGCTGCGCTGGGGCTACAGCGGCCAGATGTACCATGACGCCACCGTCGAAGGCCTGGCCCAGGCCTACAGCGACGAGCTGGCGCAACTGATCGCCCACTGCCTGCAAACCCCGGCCGGCCAGGCGACGCCGTCCGACTTCCCGCTCGCACGCATCGACCAGGCGCAGCTCGACGCGCTGCCGGTCGCTGCCAGCACTATCGAAGCGCTCTATCCGCTGTCGCCGATGCAGCAGGGCATGTTCTTCCACGCCCAGTACGAGCCCGAGGCCGGTGCTTACATCAACCAGTTGCGCCTGGATATCCAGGGGCTGGAGCCCGCGCGCTTGCGTCAGGCCTGGAGCGAGGCGATGGCGCGCCACGAGATCCTGCGCGCCAGCGTGCATTGGGAAGGCTTGAGCGAGGCGCAGCTGTTGGTGCAGCGCCATCTCGACCTGCCGTTGCAGGTGCTGGAGGGCGTGCATGACCTCGATGCCCTGGCCGCCGCCGAACGCCTTCGCGGCTTCGATCTGCGCCAGGCACCGCTGTTCCGCCTGCAACTGGTGGCGCAGCAGGGCGGTGGCTGGCACCTGATCTACACCAGCCATCACATCCTCATGGATGGCTGGAGCAATGCCAGCCTGCTGGCCCAGGTGATCCAGACCTACGCCGGGCAACCGGTAGCTGCCGCCAGCGGGCGTTTCAGCGACTACTTGGGTTGGTTGCAACGCCAGCCCTTGGACGCCAGCGAGCGCTTCTGGAAGGCCGCACTGGCGCCGTTGCAGGGGCCGACCTTGCTGGCCTCGGCGTTGCGTCGGGCGCAAGGGCAGGGCAGTGGCGAGCACTTGCACCTGTTCGACGGCGCCTTCGCCGAGCGCCTGGGGCAGTTCGCCCGCCAGCGCAAAGTCACCCTCAACACCCTGTTCCAGGCGGCCTGGGGCCTGGTATTGCAGCGTCACACCGGCCAGGCCTGCGTGGCGTTCGGCGCAACCGTCAGTGGGCGTTCGGCGCCATTGCCGGGGATCGAGGAGCAACTGGGGTTGTTCATCAATACCCTGCCGGTCCTGTGCAGCGCAGCACCTGGCCAGTCGGTCGGCGAGGCGCTGGAAACGCTGCAGGCGTTCAACCTCGACCTTCGCGAGTTCGAGCATGTGCCGCTGTACAAGGTCCAGGGCTGGGCCGGCCAACAGGGCGGCGTGCTGTTCGACACCTTGATGGTGTTCGAGAACTTCCCGGTGGCCGAGGCCCTGCGTGATGGCGCGCCGGCCGGGTTGCAGGTGGGTGCGCTGCGCAATCACGAGCGCACCCATTACCCGTTGACCCTTGGCATCGAGCTGGGCGCGCGATTGAGCGTGGAGTTCGCCTACGACCTGGCACACTTCGATGCTGCGCAGGTCGAGCAGTTGTGCGCCGCTTTCTGCCAGGCGCTCGAGCGGATGATCGAGCAGCCATCGGCCGCGCTGGGTAGCCTGCGCTTGCTGGATGACACCACGCAGCAGGCGGTGTTGGCGCACAGCCAGGGCGCAGCGATCGACCTGTCGGGCACGCCGCTGGTGCACCAGCGCATCGCCGCCCAGGCCGCGCGCAGCCCCGACGCCCTGGCTGTGTCGTGCGAGGGCCGCTCGCTCAGCCATGGCCAACTCAATCGTCAGGCCAACCGCCTGGCACACCTGCTCATCGCCCAGGGCATGGGCCCAGGCAAACGTATCGGCCTGGCTCTGCGCCGCAGCCCGCAACTGATCGTCAGCCTGCTGGCCGTGCTCAAGAGTGGCGCAGCCTACGTGCCGCTCGACCCGGCCTACCCGGATGAGCGCCTGCGCTACATGATCGAAGACAGCCAGCTCGACTTGCTGCTGTGCGACGACGGCTTGTTGCAGGGCCTGAGCCTGCCACCTGAGGTGCCGCGCCTGGTGACCGGCGAGCTGGCGCTGGACGTGCAGCCCGACCATGACCCGCTCGTGCAGCCTCACGCCCAGGACCTGGCGTACGTGATCTACACCTCCGGTTCCACCGGCCGGCCCAAGGGCGTCGCCATCAGCCATGCCGCCCTGCGTGAGTTCTGCCAGAGCGGTGCGCAGTATTCGCACCTGGGCGCCAACGACCGTGTGCTGCAGTTCGCCACCTTCAGCTTCGACGGCTTCGTCGAACAGTGCTATCCACCGCTGGCCCTGGGGGCGGCGCTGGTGATGCGGGGCGAGTCGCTGTGGGATGTGCAGCAGTTGGCCGAGCACATCGTGCAGCACGAGGTCACCTTGGCCGACCTGCCTGCAGCCTACTGGTACCTGCTGGCCAAAGCGTGCGCCGCCCAGCCGGGCCGTGGCCTGGGCGCACTGCGCCAGGTGCACGTCGGCGGCGAGGCGATGTCGGTCGAAGGGCTGCGCCTGTGGCACGCCGCGGGCCTGGGCGAGGTCGCGCTGATCAATACCTACGGCCCGACCGAGGCGACCGTGGTCTCGAGCGTGCATGCCTGCCGCCTGAGCGATGCCAGCGACAGCCACGGCGTGCCGATTGGCCGGGCCATTGCTGGCCGTGCGCTCTATGTGCTCGACGGCGTAGGCGAGCTGCTGCCCGCCGGCGCGGTCGGTGAGCTGTGCATCGCCGCACCGGCCTGTCTGGCCCAGCAGTATTACCAGCGTCCGGGCCTGACCGCCGAACGCTTCCTGCCCGACCCGTTCGCCCGTGAGCCGGGCGCACGGCTTTATCGCAGTGGCGACCTGGCCTGCTACAACGCCGAAGGGGCACTGGAGTATGTCGGGCGAATCGATCACCAGGTGAAGATTCGCGGCATGCGCATCGAAATGGGCGAGATCGAAGCCTGCCTGCAGGCCCAGCCGAGGGTGCGCGCTGCTGCGCTGATCGCCCAGGCGACCGGCCAGGGCGCGCAGTTGGTGGCCTTCGTCGTGCCGGTTGCCAGCGAGGCAGTGCAGGGCGATACGCGCACGGCCTTCGTCGCCGCGCTGCGCGACGCGTTGCGCCAGTCGCTGCCGGAGTTCATGGTGCCGGCCCATCTCGTGGTGTTGGAGCAATTGCCGCTGAACAACAACGGCAAGCTCGACCGCGCAGCCTTGCCACTGCCCGAGCCAGACGCGAGCAGCGCTGCCTACATCGCTCCGCGCAATGCTTTGCAGGCGGCGCTGGCGGACATCTGGGCCCAGGTGCTGGACGTGCCGCAGATCGGCCTGGCCGACCATTTCTTCGAGCGTGGCGGGCATTCGCTGCTGGCCATGCAGGTGGTGGTGCGCATCCGCCAGCAGTTGCAGCGCGAGGTGCCGGTGCGGGTGCTGTTCCAGGCGCCGGTGCTCGAGGCGTTCGCCGAGGCGTGCCAGGCCCAGGCCGTCGAGGCCGGGCCTGCATTGGTCAGTGTCGGCCATGACCGGCCGTTGGCGTTGTCCTATGCCCAGGAGCGCCAGTGGTTCCTGTGGCAACTGGAGCCGCACAGCGCGTCCTATCACATTCCCGCTGCGCTGCGCCTGCGCGGCGTGCTCGATCGCGACGCCCTGGCGCGCAGCGTGCAGGACCTGGTGGATCGCCATGCCTCGCTGCGCACCGCGTTCGTCGAGGAGGGCGGCGAGGTCCGCCAGGTCATCGCCCCGGCGCTGACCTTCGCGATCGACTACCAGGCCATGGATGCACAGGCCGACGAGGCAGCCATCCGCCGCGAAGTGCAACGCGAGATTCGTCGTCCGTTCGACCTGTTCCAGGCGCCGTTGCTGCGGGTTCGCGTGCTGGTGCTGGGCGAACAGGACCATGTGTTGGTGATGACCCAGCACCACATCGTCTCCGACGGTTGGTCCATGCAACTGCTGGTCGAGCAGTGGCAGGCGCGTTACCTCGCCCATTGCCGTGGCGAGGTCGCGGCACTCGAGCCCCTGGCCTTGCAGTACGCCGACTTCGCTCAATGGCAGCGCCAATGGCTGGAGGCGGGCGAGGGTGCCCGGCAACTGGCCTACTGGCGTGAGCAACTGGGCGACGAGCAGCCCGTGCTGGAGCTGCCGTTCGACCGCCCACGGCCTGCCGAGCAGAGCCAGCGCGGCGCGCGCCTCGACCTGAGCCTGGCCGAGCCGCTGGTGGCAGCGCTGCGCGAGCAGGCCAGCGCCCAGGGCGTGACCCTGTTCGTCTACCTGTTGGCCTCGTTCCAGGCCTTGCTGCACCGCTACAGCGGCCAGTCCGATATCCGCGTCGGCGTACCGGTGGCCAACCGCACCCGGGCCGAGACCGAGTCGATGGTCGGCTTCTTCGTCAACACCCAGGTGCTGCGCGCCCAGGTCGACGGCGCGGCCGGTTTCGATCAACTGCTGCAACAGGTACGCCAGGCCGTGCTCGGCGCCCAGGCCCACCAGGACCTGCCGTTCGAGCAACTGGTCGACGCCCTGCAGCCCCAGCGCAGCCTGAGCTACAGCCCGCTGTTCCAGGTCATGCACAACCATCAGGTGACGCCTGCCACCGCGACCTCCCTGCAAGGCCTGACGCTCGAACCGCTCAGCTGGGACAGCGGCACCGCGCAGTTCGACCTGAGCCTGGACACCACCGAGGTCGAGGCACGCATCGAAGTGTCGCTGACATATGCCACCGACCTGTTCGACCACGCCACCATCGAGCGTCTGGCCGACCATTGGCAGCACCTGCTGCAGGCCGTGGTGCACGACCCGCAGTGCCCGGTGGCGCGGCTGCCGCTGCTGGCCGCCGATGAACAGCAGCGCATGCTTGAGGCGTGGAATTCGGCAGCGCTGCCGCCTGCGACCCACGCCAGCCTGCACGGTCTGATCCAGGCCCGCGCCGCGCAGGCCCCCGAAGCCCTGGCGCTGATCTGCGGCGAGCGCGAGCTGAGCTACCGCGAGCTCGACACGCAGGCCAACCGCCTGGCCCATCGCCTGCGCGCCCTGGGTGTCGGCCCGGAAGTGCGGGTGGGCGTGGCCCTGCCGCGCAGCGCCGAACTGGTGGTGGCCCTGCTGGCGGTGCTTAAGGCCGGTGGCGCCTATGTGCCGCTGGACCTGGCCTACCCGCGCGAGCGCCTGGCGCACATGCTCGGCGACAGCCAGGCACACCTGCTGCTGACCCAGGCCGATCAGGCCGCGCAATTGGCGTCGGTGATCAGCGAAGGCCAGTCGCTGCTGTTGCTCGATGACGACCCGCAGTTGGCGCTGCAACCGACCCATGCGCCGGTCCAGCATGACGATGCCGAGCACCTGGCGTACGTGATCTACACCTCCGGCTCCACTGGTCTACCCAAGGGCGTGGCGATCACCCATGGCAATGCCGTGGCGCTGGTGCGCTGGGCCCAGGGGCTGTACAGCGAGGACGACCTGCAAGGCGTGCTGGCGAGCACCTCGATCTGCTTCGACCTGTCGGTCTGGGAGCTGTTCGTGACCCTGGCCGGCGGCGGTCATTTCATCCTCGCCGACAACGCCCTGGCGCTGCCGGAGCTGCCCGCGCGCGAACGCGTGACCCTTATCAACACCGTGCCGTCGGCGATTGCCGCGCTGCTGCAGGCCGGGGCGATTCCGCCCAGTGTGCGCACCATCAACCTGGCGGGCGAACCGCTGAAGCAGTCGCTGGTGGATGCGTTGTATGCGCTGCCGGGCATCGAGCGCGTGCACGACCTCTACGGGCCGTCCGAAGACACCACCTATTCGACCTGCGTGCTGCGCCAGGCCAACGGCCGGGCCAGCATTGGCCGGCCGCTGCCGGGCACGGCCGCCTATGTGCTGGATGGCCACCTGCAGCCGCAGCCGGTGGGTGTGGCGGGCGAGCTGTACTTGGCCGGCGAGGGCCTGGCGCGCGGTTACCTGCGTCGGCCAGGGCTGAGTGCCGAGCGCTTCGTCGCCGACCCGTTCACCGGTGAAGGCGGGCGCATGTACCGCACCGGCGACCTGGTGCGTTACCGCGAAGACGCGTCGATCGAATACCTGGGGCGTATCGACCATCAGGTCAAGGTGCGTGGTTTCCGTATCGAGCTGGGGGAGATCGAGGCACGCCTGCTGGCGCACCCCGAGGTGCGTGAAGTGGCGGTGGTCGCCCGTCAGGGCGAACTGGGTACGCAACTGGTGGGCTATGTCGCTGCTGCGGCATCGCTCGATGATGCCGAGCCGCTCAAGGCCTGGCTCAAGCAGACCTTGCCGGACTACATGGTGCCGACCCACTGGCTGTTCCTCGAACGTCTGCCGCTGACCCCCAACGGCAAGCTCGACCGCAAGGCGCTGCCCACGCCGCAGGCCAGTGCCCCGACGCGCCAGGTGGCACCGCGCAGCGTGCTGGAAAAACGCCTGGTGGCGATCTGGGAGGAAGTGCTCAAGGTTTCGCCGATTGGCGTGACCGACAACTTCTTCGAACTGGGCGGCGATTCGATCATTTCGATCCAGGTGGTCAGCCGGGCGCGTCAGGCGGGTATCCGCTTCACGCCCAAGGCGCTGTTCCAGCACCAGACCGTCCAAGGGCTGGCGACCGTTGCCCAGGAAGGCGAGGGTGCGCAACTGATCGA
>NZ_VZZS01000045.1:0-16974 GCF_009650575.1 Pseudomonas sp. MNR3A
AGCGCCGCGCGGGCGGCGCTCGATCTCACAGGCGCTGAAAAACCTCAGGCAAGCACCTGCAAGCCCTCACGCAACCCCATGCGAACACACCTCCGGCGCACGGGTATGGGACAGCAACACATCCAGCAACGCCTGCGCCGCAGTAGACAACTTGTGGTCGCTCAGGGCGATGACCCCGATGCGCCGCTCGACAGTGGGCTCGACCAAAGGTACGCAGCGCGCCCCCAGCTCCTGCATCTGGTTGATGCACAGCGCCGGTACGGCACTGACGCCCAAACCGTTGGCGACCATGCGCCCGACCGTGGACAACTGGTGGCTTTCGAAGGCCACCGCCAGCCGGCCATGCTCGGCGGCCAGGTGCTGCTCGAGCAGCAGGCGCACCGCCGACGGGCGTTGCAGGGCGATGAAGTCCTGGGTCAACAGTTCGCGCCAGCTCACCTGGGGCTGCTGCGCCAAGGGTGAATCGCCCGGCACCACGGCGACGAAGCGGTCCAGGTACAACGGGTGAAACTGCAAGGCATCGCTGCGCTCGGGCTCGAAACCTATGCCCAGTTCGACGCGGCGGTGGCGGACCAGTTCCAGCACCTGCTCGTTGATCACGTCGTGCACGGTGACGTTGACCTTGGGGTAGCGCTGGCGAAACACCTTCAGTGACTGCGGCAGCAGGTTGCCGGCAAAGGCTGGCATCGCCGCCACCGACACCCGCCCCAGTTGCAGGGTGAAGCGCTGGCGCAGCATTTCCTCGGTATCGTCCCAGTCGGCCAGCAGGCGCCGGGCCAGCGGCAGCAGCACTTCGCCCTCGGCGGTGAGGCTGACGCTGCGTGTGGTGCGGGTGAGCAGGGCGCCGCCGAGGTTGTCCTCCAGCGCCTTGATGGTCAGGCTCAGTGCCGGTTGCGAAATGTGCAGGTGTTCGCCGGCCTGGGCGAAGCTCTGGTACTTGGCCACGGTGACGAAGGCGCGCAGTTGCTTGACGTTCATGGCGGGTCCGCAGGTTGTTTTGCAAAAGTTATCAATCGATGACGAAAACAAAATTAACAAATCAGTCGCCAGCGGTGAAGATGCCTTCCACACGCTCAAACAACTACAAAGGCGGATCAGCATGGCCGGACTGGACAAGCGCGTAGCAACCTATGAACAGGCTCTCGAAGGCCTGACCGACGACATGACGGTACTGGCCGGCGGCTTCGGCCTGTGTGGCATCCCCGAGAACCTCATCGCCGAGATCAAGCGCCGCGGGGTCAAGGGCCTGACGGTGGTCTCCAACAACTGCGGCGTCGACGGCTTCGGCCTGGGCGTGCTGCTCGAAGACCGGCAGATCCGCAAGATGGTGGCCTCCTACGTCGGCGAGAACGCCGAGTTCGAGCGCCAGTTGCTCAGCGGCGAGCTGGAAGTGGAGCTCACCCCCCAAGGCACCCTGGCCGAGAAGATGCGCGCCGGCGGTGCCGGTATCCCGGCCTTCTACACCGCCACGGGCTACGGCACCCCGGTCGCCGAAGGCAAAGAGGTGCGTGAGTTCAACGGCCGCAAGTACATCCTCGAAGAGTCCATCACCGGCGACTTCGCCATCGTCAAGGGCTGGAAGGCCGACCACTACGGCAACGTGGTGTACCGCAACACCGCCCAGAACTTCAATCCGCTGGCCGCCACCGCCGGCAAGATCACCGTGGTCGAGGTCGAGGAAATCGTCGAGCCGGGCGTGCTGCTGCCCAGCGAGATCCACACGCCGGGAATCTTCGTCGACCGGGTCATCGTCGGCACCTTCGAGAAGCGCATCGAGAAGCGCACCGTCAAGGCCTGAGCGCCGTCCACAGAACAACAAAGAGATCCTGACCATGGCACTGACCCGCGAACAGATGGCTCAACGCGTCGCCCGTGAACTGAAGGACGGCTACTACGTCAACCTCGGCATCGGCATCCCCACCCTGGTGGCCAACTACGTGCCCGCCGACATGGACGTGATGCTGCAGTCGGAGAACGGCCTGCTCGGCATGGGCGAGTTCCCTACCGAGAGCACCCTCGACCCCGACATGATCAACGCCGGCAAGCAAACCGTGACCGCCCGCCGTGGCGCGTCGATCTTCGATTCGGCGCAATCCTTCGCCATGATCCGTGGCGGCCATGTCGACCTCACCGTGCTGGGTGCCTTCGAGGTGGACGTGGAGGGCAACATCGCCTCCTGGATGATCCCCGGCAAGCTGGTCAAGGGCATGGGTGGCGCCATGGACCTGGTGGCCGGCGCCGAGAACATCATCGTCACCATGACCCACGCCTCCAAGGACGGCGAGTCCAAGCTCCTGCCGCGTTGCAGCCTGCCGCTGACGGGCGCTGGCTGCATCCGCAAGGTGCTCACCGACCTTGCCTACCTCGAGATCGAGAACGGCGCCTTCATCCTGCGCGAGACCGCGCCCGGGGTGAGCGTCCAGGAGATCGTCGAGAAAACCGCCGGCAAGCTGATCGTGCCGGACGATGTGAAAGAGATGACGTTCTGACGCTATTGCTTTACCTCCCCCCCTGTGAGGGCGGGCTAGTTGTGGGAGCGGGCTTGCCCGCGAATACGTTGGTGAATGTACCGGCGCATTCGCGGGCAAGCCCGCTCCCACGGCAAGCCCGCACCTACAGGGGTTTTGCGTTGATAAACAAGCAACATCCACCAATAAGACCAAAAAAGGAAAACACTCGTGGCCGCTGAAATCCAAGACAGCCGCTCCGCCCGCTTCGCCCTGCGCTGCTCCAACTGGGCCGAACGCTGGTTCCCCGACTCCTGGGTGTTCGCCGCCCTGGCCGTGATGCTGGTGTGCCTGGGGGCCCTGGCCATGGGCGCCAAGCCCACCGACACCGCCAAGGCCTTTGGTGACGGCTTCTGGAGCCTGATCCCGTTCACCATGCAGATGGCCTTCGTGGTCATTGGCGGCTATGTGGTCGCAAGCTCGCCGCCTGCTGCGCGCCTGATCGACCGCCTCGCGCGCCTACCCAAGAACGGCCGCTCGGCGGTGTGCTGGGTGGCGCTGATCTCGATGCTCGCCTCCTTGCTCAACTGGGGCCTGTCGCTGGTGTTCGGCGGCCTGCTGGTGCGGGCCCTGGCCCGCCGCACGGACCTGAAGATGGACTACCGCGCCGCTGGCGCTGCTGCCTACCTGGGCCTGGGTGCCGTGTGGGCGCTGGGCCTGTCGTCGTCGGCTGCGCAGTTGCAGGCCAACCCGGCCAGCCTGCCGCCGTCGATCCTGTCGATCACCGGCGTCATTCCGTTCACCGAGACCATCTTCCTCTGGCAGTCCGGGGTGATGCTGGCTGCGCTGGTGATCGTCTCGCTGGTCGTCGCCTACGCCACCGCGCCCGGACCGAACAGTGCGCGCAGCGCCCAGGACTGTGGTGTCGATCCGACCTTCACCGCCCCACCTGCGCCGCAGCGCACCCGCCCCGGTGAGTGGCTGGAGCACAGCCCGATCCTGATCCTGCTGCTGGTGGCCCTGGCGGCCGGCTGGCTGTACCAGGAGTTCGCCACCAAGCCTGCGATCACCGCCATCTCCGGGCTGAACACCTACAACCTGCTGTTCATCATGCTGGGTGCCTTGCTCCACTGGCGTCCGCGCAGCTTCCTCGACGCCGTGGCCCGTGCGGTGCCGACCACCACCGGCGTGCTGATCCAGTTCCCGCTGTACGGCTCGATCGCCGCCATCCTCACCCAGGTCAAGGGCGCCGACGCACAGACCCTGGCGCACCACATCTCGGTGTTCTTCACCCAGATCGCCACCCATGACACCTATGCCTTGCTGATGGGCGTGTATTCGGCGGTGCTGGGCTTCTTCATTCCGTCTGGCGGCGGCAAATGGATCATCGAAGCGCCCTACGTGATGCTGGTGGCCAACGACCTGCAGTACCACCTGGGCTGGGCGGTGCAGATCTACAACGCCGCCGAGGCGCTGCCGAACCTGATCAACCCCTTCTACATGCTGCCGTTGCTGGGCGTGCTGGGCCTGAAGGCGCGTGACCTGATCGGCTTCTCCTTCGTGCAACTGCTGGTGCACGTGCCCCTGGTGCTGGTGCTGCTCTGGGCGCTGGGCACCACCTTGCAGTACGTGCCACCAGTGATGCCGTAGCCGCGTCACCGCGCACTACCGCGCTGCGGGCCGCAATGGCCCGCAAGCGCTGCCCGCCGCTCGACGACCTTGCATGTCGATCCGTGAAAAAAGCGTAATTTTCCCCCGACTCCCTTCGTTTTCCTGAGAGCTGCCCTGCGTCCAGGCGGACCGGGCCATCATCACCCCAAGGAGACAGGCAATGACTTCCGTTTTCGACCGCGACGACATCGTGTTCCAGGTTGTGATCAATCACGAGGAACAGTACTCGATCTGGCCCGACTACAAGGCGATCCCCAACGGCTGGCGCGCCGCAGGCAAGAGTGGCCTGAAGAAAGACTGCCTGGCCTACATCGATGAAGTGTGGACCGACATGCGCCCCCTGAGCCTGCGCCAGAAGATGGCCGAAGCTGCGGTGCAGTAAGGCGTGACCGCACTCAACCTGCTATGCCTGCCGTACTCGGGCGCCAGTGCCATGGTCTACAGCCGCTGGCGGCGCAAGCTGCCGGCCTGGTTGCAGGTGCGCCCGGTGGAGTTGCCCGGGCGCGGCGCGCGCCTGGGCGAGCCGCTGCAAACCGACATGCAGGCACTGGCCCGGCAACTGGCCAGCGAGCAACGCCTGGCGGCGAGCACGCCCTATGCACTGCTCGGGCACAGCCTGGGCGCGCTGCTCGCCTTCGAGCTGGCCCACGAGCTGCAAGCCTTGGGTTGCAAGGCGCCGGTCGCACTGTTTGCCTGCGGCACGGCGGCACCGACCCGACGTGAGGACTACGACGGCAAGGGCTGGCGAGAAGCCAAGACCGATGCCGAGCTGATCGACGAGCTGCGCCAGTTGCAGGGCACCCCCGAGGAGGTGCTGGCCAACGAAGAGCTCATGGGCCTGACCTTGCCGATTCTGCGCGCCGATTTCCTCATGTGCGGCCGCTACGACTATCGCCAACGCGCGCCGTTGCACTGCCCGTTGCATGTTTTGGGCGGCGAGGCCGACCGCGCCAGCGAAGAGCAACTGCTGGCCTGGCGTCGCGAAAGCCTGGGCGATTTCTCGCTGGAGGTCTTCCCCGGCGGGCACTTCTTCATCCATGAACACGAAGACCGGGTGCTGAGCCTGCTGACCGCCTCTCTGGAACCTCATCGACTTTCGGCATGATTGACGTAGGCCTTTGCCTGGGGGAGGCTGGGGGCTTTCCCACAGGACAAGGGTTGTCCCCATGCTGATCGATCCCCGCCAGGCCACGCTGCTGGTCGTCGATATCCAGGAACGCCTCATCGGTGCCATGAGCGACCCCGAGGGCACCCGCGCGCGGGCCCGCGGGCTGCTGGCCGCCACCGCCGAACTCGAACTGCCCACGGTGATCTCCGAGCAGTACCCCAAGGGCCTGGGCCCGACCCTGGCCGAACTCAAGGCCGCCGCTACAGGGGCCGAGATCGTCGAGAAGCTGCACTTTTCCTGCGTGGCCGCCGAATGCCTGCCCGCCAGCTTGCTGGCGCGCGAGCAGGTGATCGTCTGTGGCATGGAAACCCACGTCTGCGTGCTGCAGACAGTGCTTGGCCTGCTGGGCCTGGGCAAGCAGGTGTTCGTGGTCGAGGACGTCTGCGACAGCCGCACCCCGGCAAACAAGGCGGCAGGCCTTGCGCGCATGCGCGATGCCGGGGCGCAGATCGTCACCCGCGAGATGGTGCTGTTCGAACTGCTGGGCAGTGCCAGCCACCCGTTGTTCCGCCATATCAGCAAGACCTACATCGTCGGTGACCCATCCTGAACCCGCGGCTGCTGGGCGCTGGGCTGATGCTGCTGGCCCTGCTGCAAGGCTGTGCCGGGCGCCGCGAGGAGGCGCCCGAAGTCGACCCTGCCCAGGTTCGTGCCCAGCTCATGCGCCTGCTGCCTGCCTCGGTCAAGGACCGCCAGGGCTGGGCCGAGGACATCCAGGTCGCGTTCACCGCCCAGGGCATCGCGCCCAGCCGCAGCAACCTGTGCGCGGTGCTGGCGGTGACCGAGCAGGAATCCACCTTCACCGCCGACCCCCAGGTGCCCAACCTGGGCCGCATCGCCCGCGAGGAAATCGACCGCCGCGCCGCGCGTCTGCACATCCCCAGGCTGCTGGTCGATGGCGCCCTGGCGACGCCTTCGGCGAACGGCCAGAGCTACCAGCAGCGCCTGCTGGCGGTACGCAGCGAGAAGCAGCTCAGCGCCCTGTTCGATGATTTCATCGCCGGCTTGCCGCTGGGCGACAAGTTGCTCGGCGGGCTCAACCCGGTGCGTACCGGCGGGCCGATGCAGGTCAGCATCGACTTTGCCGAACGCCATGCCAAGGACTATCCCTACCAGCGCCAGGGCACGATTCGCCAGGAGGTATTCAGCCGTCGCGGCGGCCTGTACTTCGGCATCGCCCACTTGTTGGGCTATCCCGCCCATTATGAGCGGCCGCTGTACCGCTTCGCCGATTTCAACGCAGGCTGGTACGCCAGCCGCAACGCCGCATTCCAGGCGGCGCTGAACAGCGTGACGGGTGCAGCGTTGGCCCTGGACGGCGACCTGATCGCACCGGGTGCGATCCTGCCAGGCACGACCGAGCGCGCGGCGCGCAGCCTTGGGGTGAAGCTGGGGCTGCGCAATCCGCAGATTCGCAGCCAGCTGGAATTGGAGAACAGCCTGGCGCTCGAGGACAGCGCCTTGTACCGCGGCGTATTTGCCCTCGCTGACGCCAAGGCGGGCAAGCCACTGCCACGTGCGGTGCTGCCGGGGATCGTGCTCAAGAGCCCGAAGATCACCCGCAAGTTGACCACGGCGTGGTTTGCGGGGAGGGTGGACGAGCGCTACCAGCGCTGCATGACGCGTTGACCGACGCAAGCTGCAGGGGCCGCAACGCAGCCCCTGCAAGGCTCAGGCAGGCTGAGCTGCCAGGCTGTTGCTGACGTTACGCCCCAGTACCAGCACGGTGACGAATCCGCAACCGACCAGCGCCGTGGCCAGGCTCAGCAGCACCGAGCTGCCCAGTTGGTCGACGATCCGCCCACCAAAGAACGAGCCCAGTGCGATGATCACCTGGAACATGGCCACGAACAGCGGCATGCCGCGTTCGACATCCTTGGGCGCGACCACGAACATCCAGATGCTGGCACAGGCCGGGAAGGCACCGAAGGCAAAGCCCCACAGCGCGATCAGCATCACCGCGCCGGTCATGCCGGTGGCGAAGTAAGGGAACAGTGCGGTGCTGATGCCGATCAGCAAGGCCACCAGCAGCAGGGTGTAGCGCACGCTGCGGTTGGCGGCGAAGCCGGCGAACAGGTTGCCGATGACGCCCGCGACGCCGTAGAGCAGCAACAGCGAGCCGATGGTTGCGCCGTCGAAGCCCGAGCTTTGCTTGAAGAACGGTGCGACATAGGTGTACGCGGCAAAGTGCGCCAGGCCAATCAGCAAGACCGCGATCAGGCCAACCCGTGCCAGCGGATTGATGAACAGCGCCGGCAGGTCACTGATGCGGATGGCCTTGTCAGGATTGAGCCGTGGCAGCAGGAAGACCTGCGCGAGCAGCACCGGCACACCCAGCAGGGCGGTCACCAGGAAGGTCATGCGCCAGCCCATCAGGCCGCTGAGCCAAGTGCCGACCGGCACGCCCAGCACCGTGGCCAGGGTGACCCCGACCATGATGATCGAAGTCGCCTGCGCCACGCCCACCCCCTTGGGCGCCAGGCGCCCGCTCAGGGCAATGGCCGTGGCCCAGAAACCACCGATGCTGATACCCAGCAGCACGCGGCCGAACAGCAGCAGGCTGAAGTCGCTGGCATAGGCCACCACCGAGTTGGCGATGATCATGATCAGCGTCAGGCCGATCAGCAGGTAGCGGCGGTCCATGGCACCGATGCCCACCGACAGCAGCGGAGCGGCGAGGGCGGCCATGATACCGGGCAGGGTGACCATCAGGCCGGCTTGCCCGGCACTGATGCCCAGGTCGCTGGCCACATCGTTGAGAACGCCTACCGGGAGGAATTCACTGGTCACCAGGGCGAAGGCGCCCACGGCGACCGAGAGAATCGCCAGCCACTGCTGTTTGACGCTCTGTTGGTTGTGTTCAAGAAGGCCATCGGGGGCCTGATTGACGCTTGGCATGGTACGGATTCCAAGTGTTGTCGCCTGGAGCAGGCGCAGGAGGCGGGAAAATAGGAGGGCGATTATAGAAGTCGGTTCCGAAAGGCCTATAGGCAGGCCGTTCGATAGTAATCATCAGTGTGATCGATGGATCGCTCGGCTGACCTGAGCGCCACGCCTTGCCGGGCGCTCGGGCAGTACGGCGGCTTGCAACTGGCGCCCCACGGGGTGTTCGAACGACAGTTCACCCTCCACAGCCCGATCTTCGACGATGCGCCCTGCGTCAAGCACCACAACCCGCTGGCAGAAGTACCGCACCAGGCTCAGGTCATGGCTGATCAGCAGAAAGGCCGTGCCGTTGTCGCGACGCAGTGCGTCGAGCCGTTGCAGCAGTTGCAGTTGCAGCACGCGATCCAGATTTGAAAGCGCCTCGTCGAGCACCACCAGCTTTGGCGAGATTGCCAGCGCCCGGGCGATGTTGGCGCGCTGTAGCTGGCCGCCGCTCAGTTGCTGTGGCAAGCGTTCGGCATGCTCGGCGTCCAGGCCCATCTGCTCCAGCAGCTCGATGGCTCGTAGGCGTTGGGCTGCCTCACTCAGATCGCTCAGGTGACGCAGGGGCTCGGCAATGCTCCAGCCGATGCTGCGCTGTGGATTGAATGCCCCCGGCGCGTCCTGGAACACCAACTGCACGGTCCGCTGGAAGGCTCGTGCCGGTTCGCCGCGCAGTTGGCTGACCGCTTGCCCGGCGAAGGTGACCTGCCCCTGGCTCGGAGTTTCGAGCCCGAGCAGCAGGCGGGCGAGGGTGCTCTTGCCACTGCCGCTGCAGCCCAGCAAACCAATGGATTCGCCCGCTTGAAGTTGCAGGTCGATATCGTCGAGCACCTGCAGCCAGCCGCGTTTGCGCAGCAAGCCGCCGGTGCGGTAGCGATGGCTCAGTTGCTGGACATGCAGCAGGCTCATGCTTGGCTCCCGCAGAGGATTCGATGGGCTTCGAGCAAGGTGCGAGCAGTGTCGCTGACAGGGCGGTCGAACAGTGCATGCACGGCTTGGCGCTCGACGATGCGGCCGGCATCCATCACCGCTACCTGATCGGCGCAGCGCGCCACCACCCCCATGTCATGGGTCACCAGCAGCACCCCGAGGCCATGCCGTCCAACCAGCTCCATCAGCACGTCGAGAAAGCGTGCCTGGCTTACCGCGTCGAGATCGCTGGTGGGCTCGTCGGCCAGCAGGAACGGAGTTTCGGCCATCAGCGCCAAGGCGATCATCATGCGCTGCAGCATGCCGCCGCTGAGCTGGAAGGCGAACGCTTGCAGCACGCGGGCGTGATCCGTCAGGCCCACGGCCGCCAGGCAGTCGGCCATGCGCTCGCGGGCGGCGGCGCCGGTGATACCGTGCTGGCGAAGGGTTTCGAGCCCGTGGCTGGCCATGCTGCTTACCGGGTTGAAGGCACTGCGCGGGTTCTGCAGCACCAGGCCGGCCAGGCGGCCACGCACCTGGGCGGCGCTCACCGGTTGGCCGTCGAGCAGCAGCTGGCCCTGGGTACGCACAAGGCCGGCAGGCAACAGGTCGAGCATGCCCAGGCAGCTAAGGGATTTGCCCGAACCACTGGCCCCGACCAGTGCGCAGACCTCGCCGCGGCGCAACTTCAGGTCGACCCCATGCACCAGCAAACCGGCGTGGGACGCTATGCGCAGGTCCTGGATTTCGAGGGTCGCTGGCATCATCTAGTGGTGCTCCCGGGTCGGGTCGAGGCGGTCGCGCAGCGCGTCGCCCAGCAGGTTGAAGGCCATCACCGAGAAGAAGATCATCAGCCCCGGCAACAGCAGCAGGTGGGGGTGGCTCCAGATGAACTCCTTGGCATCGTTGATCATCACGCCCCACTCGGCCGTAGGCGGTGCCACACCCAGGCCGAGAAACGACAGGCCCGAGACGTGCAGCATCATGTGGCCGATGTCCATGGTCGCCAGTACCAGCAGGGGGCCTGCGATGTTCGGCAGCACGTGCTGGCGCAGGCGGGTGCTGCGCGAGGCACCGGCCAGGCGCGAGGCCAGCACGTATTCACGACCACGCTGGGCAATCACCATGCCGCGCACCATGCGCGCATACCACGCCCAATGGGACAACGCGATGGCGATGATCACGTTGGTCAGGCCGGTACCGAGCAGCGTGACGAAGAAGAACGCCAGCACCAGGGTCGGAAAGGTCATGAACATGTCGCACAGGCGCATCAGCAGCAGGTCGGTGCGCCCGCCGACAAAGCCCGCGAGGCCTCCCACGGCGAGCCCGAGCGCCAGTACCAGGGCCAGGGTCAGCATCACGCTGCCCAGCGACAGGCGGGTACCGACGATCAAGCGCGACAGCAGGTCGCGGCCCAGGTGATCGGTGCCCAGCCAGTGGCTGGCATCGGGTGGCATGAGGCGCTGGCCGAGGTCGACCAGATCGGGATCGTGCGGGGTCAGCCATTGGCCGAACAGGGCCAGTACCGCCAGCAGGCCAACCAGCACCAGGCCCAGGACCAGCCCCGCATGGCCGGGCACGGCCGGCCGACGAATTGCCCAGGGCGTAGTCATGCGCGTGCGCCCTCCAGCCGGCTGCGTGGGTCGAGCCAGGCGTAGCACACGTCTACGACCAGGTTGCAGACCATCAACAGGCCGGTCAGCAGCAGGGTGAAGCACTGCATCACCGGAAAATCGCGGTTGAGCACCGCCGAGACGGCAAAGCGCCCCACGCCGGGCCAGGCGAAGATGGTCTCGATCACCAGCGCACCGCCGATCAGTTCGCCCACGTGCATGCCGGTGGCGGTGACGAACGGCAGCCAGGCGTTGCGCAGCACGTGATCGCGCCACACCCGGCGTTCGGGCAGGCCCCGGGCGCGGGCGTAGGTGACATGGCGCTGGCCGCTGGCTTCGAGCAGGCTGGCGCGCAGCAGGCGAGCATTGATCGACATCGACATCAGGGCAATGGCCAGTACTGGCATCACCAGGTGCCCGGCGCCCCCTCGACCGAGCGGCGGCAGCCAGCCCAGCGACAGCGAGAACAGTGCGATCAACAGGAACGCCAGCCAGAAATTGGGCATCGACACGCCCAGGAAGGTCACCGCCCGAACTGCATGGTCGGGCCAGCGCCCCTGCCAGCGCGCGGCCATGAGCCCCAGCGGGATCGACAGCAACAACGTGCAGGCCAGCGCCAGGCCGCCCAGTTGAAGGGTCGCAGGCAGGTAGTACAACAGGTCGTCCAGTACCGGTCGGCCGGTCAGGTAGGAGACACCGAAATCCAGGTGCAACGCCTTCCACAGCCAGCTCAGGTACTGCTCGTACAAGGGCCGATCCAGGCCCAGGGCATGGCGCACCTCGGCGATGGCTGCATCTGTGGGAGGGATGTGTGACAGGCGCAGGTAATCGAGGGCCGGGTCCGTGCTGCCCAGGTGCAGCAACGCGAACACCAGCAGCGACACACCGAGCATCACCGGGGCCAGCAATACCAGGCGCAGCAGAATGTAGCGCAGCATGTCATTGGGCCTGCTTGGGGGTCATGGCCTCGAAGGGCACATCGAACAAGGTGCTGCCGAATTCGACGTGATCGACCGAATCGCGGTGCACGCTGATGGCGGTGAGGTGGGAGATGGGCAAGTACACCGCCTGCTCGTGCAGGGTGGTCAGGATGAAGCGGTACTGCTCGGCGCGCTGTCGCTCGTCGGTGCTGGCCAGCACCTGGCCGATGCGCCGGTCCAGTTCATCCTTCATCGCAAGCCCCCGCTGGGCCATGTAGTCGGCGTGGCCGGCATAGCGCATGGAGCTGACGAACGAATGCGGATCATACGGGGCGCCCCAGGTGTCGGCGAAGATCATGTCAAAGTCACCCTCGCGCTGGCGCCGCACCAGGGCGCCTTCTTCAACTGCCCGCAACTCGACATGGATACCGACCTTGGCCAACTCGCCCTGCAGGACTTCAGCCAGGCTTTTCTGCAAGGCACTGGTGCCGAGGAACACCAGCTCGATCGACAGCGGCTCACCGCCCTTGCTGCGCACGCTGGCACCGGGAGCCAGTGTCCAGCCTGCGGACTCCAGCGCCTGCCTGGCCTGTGCAGGGTCGTATGGATAAGGTTTCAGGCCGATGTCCGAGTACGGCATGTTGCTGGCGAACAGGGTGTCAGCCCGCGGTTCCAGGCCGTAGAGGATCTTGTCGATGATCGCCTGCTTGTCCACCGCCTCGTTGATCGCCTGGCGCACCGCCAGGTCGCGCGTGGCGCCACGGCCGGTGTTCATGGCCAGCGTGCGGGTAGCCAACGGCGCCGACAGGGCAGTGGCGTAGCCCTGGTCGCGCAGGCGCACGAAGGTGGCGGCGCTGATCTCGCCGGCGGCACCCTGGATCAGCTCGATTTCACCGGCCTGCAAGGCCAAAGCGCGGCTGTTGGGGTCGGGAATGACCTTCACCATGACTTCGCCGTAGGCCGGTTGCGGCCCCCAGTAGAAAGGGTTGCGCACGAAGCGGTCGAACTCGCCCAGGCGCGACTCGACCCGCATCCAGGGCCCGGTCCCGACTGGCTGGCCAGGCTTGGCAGCGGGGGCGCCGAAGCGCATCGGGCGGACCTGGGCCAGCTCCATCAGCGTCGGGTAGTAAGGGTGCTTGAGCACCAGGCGCAAGGTCAGGTGATCGGGGGCCTCGACATGGTCGAGGGTGCTGACCAGCTCCATCCAGCGGTGGCGTTGGCTGTTGGCCAGGACCGCATCCAGGTTGGCCTTGGCGGCCGCGGCATCGAACGGCGTACCGTCGCTGAAACGCACGCCGTCGCGCAAGGTGAAGGTGTAGGTCTTGCCGTCCTCGGACACTTTCCAGCCCGTCGCCAGCCACGGCTCGACGGTGCCTGCGTGGGTGTAGCGCACCAGCGGTTCGTAGACCATGGCCTGGGCGTACATCTGATTCGGCGCGTATCCGCGTGGCTCGATGGGGCCGGCGTTGACCGGCCAGGAGTACACCAGTGTCTGACCCGGCGCCGTGGGGGCGGCGGCCTGCGCGAAGGCGCTCATCGCGAGAAGGACAATGCCCCACAGGGCAGGCTTTCGTTTGCCAGGCTGCTGCTTCACACTGCGTCCCCCACTTCGATGGAGGCCGTAGGCTAAAGAGCAGTGGGTATGATGTCTATAAAAAATCATCTTACTGGAAGTGAAAATGCAACGGATCACCATCACTCTGGATGAAGAGCTGCTCGGTCTGATCGATCGACGGGTTGAAACGCAGGGCTATCAAGGGCGTTCGGAGGCCATCCGCGACCTGCTGCGCAACGGCCTGCGCGAAGCCGAAGCCTTGCCGGAAGATGACCCCTGCGTGGCGGTGGTCAGCTATCTGTATGACCACACCACGCGTGAGCTTCCCAAGCGCCTCAACCAGACGTTGCACGCGCACCACGACCTGACCCGCTCGACGCTGCACGTGCACCTGGATGCGGGGCATTGCCTGGAGGTTTCGGTGCTTCAGGGCCCCAGTGGTCGTATCGGCGAGTTGTCGCGTCAATTGATGGTCGAGCGCGGGGTGGAGCATGGACAGGTGCAAGTGATACCGGCGCCACTGCCCCCTGCAACGACGCGATGAATGCGTCGAGCTGACTCATCCCTTCTGCGCTCGACACCGGCGGTTCAATCCCGGACCATCAAGGCCCCGGCATAACGGTACTCAGGAACGAACGCCATGGATTGCCTCGCGACGCTGTATACAGAACGCCTTGTGCTCACCCCCCTTCAACTGGAAGACGCGCCAGCGATCCAGCAGTTGTTTCCCCAGTGGGAGGTGGTCCGTTATCTCGATCGCCGTGTGCCCTGGCCCTATCCGCAAGACGGCGCGTTGGTCTACGTGCGTGACATGGCGTTACCGGCCATGGCGGCGGGCCGTGAATGGCACTGGATGATCCGCCTGCGAGGCGCAGAGCAACCCATCATCGGCAGCATCAGCCTGTACGACCAACCCGGGAACAACCGGGGTTTCTGGCTTGCGCCGCAGTGGTGGGGGCAGGGCTACATGCGCGAAGCCTGCGGGGTGGCCAACGCCTATTGGTTCGAGACATTGTCTCGCCCCGTCATGCAGGTACCCAAGGCAGTTGCCAATCACGCCTCTCGAAAAGTGTCGGAGCATGAAGGCATGCGCCTGGTGGACAGGCGCGACGGGCATTTCGTCTCCGGGCCGCTTGAGGTCGAGATATGGGAGATGACACGCCGTGATTGGCTCGCCCGCTCCTTGGGTTGACGCTGCCGGACATTTCCGTAGAATCGCGCGCCCCATTCAACATGCATGGCGAAAAGGAGCTTCGATGCAACGGATCATGATTGTCGGCCAACCCGGCTCCGGAAAGAGCACCTTGGCGCGCAAACTAGGCGAATGCACGGGGCTGCCGGTCGTGCACATCGACACCATTCACTGGCAGCCCGGTTGGGTCGAGCGAAGCCGAGACGAGAAGACACGGTTGTGCCATGAGGTCGAGGCGCGTGATCGCTGGATATTCGAAGGTGGCCATTCAACCACCTGGAGCAATCGACTGGCTCGTGCGGATCTTCTGATCTGGATCGATCGGTCGGCGTCGCTGCGATTCTGGCGGGTGCTGAGCAGAGCGCTGCGTTATCACGGGCAGTCCCGGCCGGACCTGCCGCACGACTGCCCGGAGCGGCTGGCCAACTTACCGGCGTTCTTCAAGTTCATGTGGCAGACCAGACGCTCGGCGCGAATGAAGATGGAGCAACTTGCGGCAAGCGCACCCGCGGGTTGCCGGGTGGTGTGCTTGCGCTCCAACCGGGATACCAGGGCTTTTCTCGCAAGCATGGAGCCGCGAAGGGGGCGGGTTGAGCGGTGTAGTCAGCAGCGCTGAGAAGATCAGCTCGATAGCCTGTAACAGTCGGCGGCGGACGCCTCATGAACAGCTTTCTGCATCCACCCCATCGACCCACACCCCTTCGCTCAGGCGTCCTCAATAAGGACTGGCAGTCGGCCGCACCACGAGCTCACTGACATCGACATCATCCGGCTGCTCGATGGCATAGACCAGCGCCCGTGCAATCGCATCGGCCTCTAGCGCCACGCGCCGGAACGTCCTCATGGCCTCGCGGGCAGTGTCGTCGGTGATGGTGTCGGCCAGCTCCGATTCCACCACCCCAGGGCACACCACCGTCACCCTGATCTTGTCGGTTTCCTGGCGAAGGCCATCAGAGATCGCCCGGACGGCGTACTTGGTCGCGCAATACACGGCGGCGGTGGGGGAGACCGAGAGCCCGCCGATCGACGAGATGTTGATGACCTGACCATGCCCCTGCGCTTCCATGCCCGGGAGCACCGCGGCGATGCCGTGCAGTACGCCGCGCACGTTGACGTCGAGCATCCGGTTCCATTCCTCGACCTTCAGCGAACTCAGTGGCGACAGTGGCATTACCCCGGCATTGTTGATGATCACATCGACCTTGCCATGCTGCGCCTTGGCAAATTCGACGAAGGCGTGCATGGAGTCGAGGTCGGTCACGTCCAGTGCGCGGGCACTTGCCGAGCCGCCTTCGGCGCGGATTTCACTCACCAGCTGTTGCAGGCGATCGATACGGCGGGCGCCGAGTACCACGTGAGCGCCCTTGGCGGCGATCAGCCTGGCGGCGGCTTCACCGATGCCGCTGCTGGCGCCGGTAATCAGCACGACTTTGTCGTTGATGTTGGACATGTGCATATCTCCTGTACAGAAAGGTTCAGGCGTCTGCAGGGAGAGCAGACGTTCCTGCTGGGTACGGAGAAAAGACTAAGGTTGAGAGGCGGTACGATGCGTGCCGAAACCTGCGCGACCTTTGCCTATTCGTGTCGGTGATCCGCACAGCCTCGTGCTGCGCGCCGGAACGGAAGGATCAGGCAACTCGACGGCAGTTTCGACCTAACGCAGGTGTTTTTCGCGGGGGACAATGGGTGCCTGGCCCTGGCGACGCCGCCAGGTAGCCCCCATGGTCTGCCGTCACACCAAGACCGTGATACAACGCCGAATTCCAACATGCGAGAGCCCTTGAATGGCGCATAACGATGCTTTTCTCCTGCAAACCACTGCCTTGTACCGTGGCGAACTCGTCCGCTTGCTGACCGAGCGCTTTACCGCTCCGGGCGTTTACGAAACCGCCATCGCGCCGCTGCATGTGATTCGAATGGATGCGCCGTCAGACATCATCCATACCGTGCACAAACCGGCGCTGTGCCTGATCGTGCAGGGGCAGAAAGAGGTGGGCCTGGGCGAGGACCGTTATCTGTACGACCCCCTCAACTACCTGGTGGTGTCGGTGACGCTACCGGTGTCTGGTCGGGTGCTGACGGCCAGCGCGCAGGCGCCTTACCTGTGCATTCGCCTGGACTTCGAGCCGACCGAGCTTGCCCAGGTGATCGCCGATGCGCCGCCCGCGGGCGTACCGGATGAGCCCGAGCGCGGGCTTTTTCTCGAGCAGATCGATGTGTCGCTGCTGGAAACCATGTTGCGCCTGGTGCGGTTGCTGGAGTCGCCACGGGATATCGGCATGCTCGCGCCATTGGCACTGCGCGAACTGCACTACCGCTTGCTGCGAGGCGTGCATGGGCGTCGGCTGTACGAGCTGGCCATGGGCGACTCGCAGACCCGGCGCGTGAGCAAGGCCATCGATTGGTTGAACAACCACTACACCCAGCCGCTGCGCATCGAAGAGCTGGCGCGGATCGCGAACCTGGGGAGCTCGACCTTGCACCACCGTTTCAAGGCCGTCACCGCCATGAGCCCGTTGCAGTACCAGAAGCAATTGCGCCTGCAGGAGGCCCGGCGGCTGATGTTGGGGG
>NZ_VZZS01000046.1:0-15623 GCF_009650575.1 Pseudomonas sp. MNR3A
CAGACGCGAGTCAGAGCTGCGGTCAGAGTGGTCTTACCGTGGTCAACGTGGCCGATAGTGCCGACGTTAACGTGGGGAAGGGAACGATCAAATTTTTCTTTAGCCACGACAGTGAACCTCTTGCCTAAAGGGGATTAGCCTTGTTTTTTAACGAGTGCTTCGACGATGTTCGACGGAGCTTCGGCGTATTTGGAGAATTCCATGGAGTAGCTTGCGCGACCCTGAGACATGGAACGAACGTCGGTCGCGTAACCGAACATCTCTCCGAGCGGTACCTCAGCAGTGATTACCTTGCCGGACACCGAGTCTTCATTACCCTGGATCATCCCGCGACGACGGCTCAGGTCACCCATCACGTCACCCAGGTAGTCTTCCGGGGTTACAACTTCGACCTTCATGATCGGCTCAAGCACCACGCCACCGCCCTTCTGGGCCAGCTGCTTGGTCGCCATCGAAGCGGCGATTTTGAACGCCATTTCGTTGGAGTCGACGTCGTGGTACGAACCGTCGAATACCGTAGCCTTCAGGCCGAGCAGCGGATAGCCGGCAACAACGCCGTTTTTCATCTGCTCTTCGATACCCTTCTGGATCGGGGCGATGAATTCCTTAGGAATCACACCACCAACGACTTCGTTGGTGAACACCAGACCTTCGGTGATGTTGCCTTTCTCGTCCACGTCCGGCTCCGAGAAACGGATCCAGCAGTGACCGAACTGACCACGACCACCCGACTGACGAACGAACTTGCCTTCGATCTCGACGTTGGACTTGGTGATCTTCTCGCGGTACGAAACCTGCGGCTTGCCGACGTTGCACTCGACGTTGAACTCGCGCTTCATGCGGTCAACGAGGATGTCCAGGTGCAGCTCACCCATACCGGAGATGATGGTCTGGCCGGTTTCTTCGTCGGTCTTGACGCGGAACGACGGGTCTTCCTGGGCCAGCTTGCCCAGAGCGATACCCATCTTCTCCTGGTCAGCCTTGGTTTTCGGCTCTACGGAGAGCGAAATTACCGGCTCAGGGAAGTCCATACGCTCGAGGATGATCGGCTTGTCGGCGTTGCACAGGGTGTCACCGGTGGTGACGTCCTTCATGCCGATCAGAGCAGCGATGTCGCCAGCGCGTACTTCTTTGATCTCTTCACGCTGGTTGGCGTGCATCTGCACCATACGACCAACGCGCTCTTTCTTGCCTTTGACCGAGTTGATGACGGAGTCACCGGAGGTCAGGAAGCCCGAGTAGACGCGGACGAAGGTCAGAGTACCCACGAACGGGTCGGTGGCAATCTTGAACGCCAGGGCCGAGAACGGCTCGTTGTCGTCAGCAGGACGCTCGTCGTACTGCTCTGGAGTGACTTCATCCTTCGGCACGTCGATCAGATCAGGGTGGATACCCTTGATCGCAGGGATCTCGGTTGGCGCAGGCAGGAAGTCAATGACGGCGTCGAGAACCAGGGGAACGCCCTTGTTCTTGAACGAGGAACCGCAGACAGCAGGAACGATCTCGCTCGCCAGGGTACGGGCGCGCAGACCAGCCTTGATGTCTTCGACGGACAGGTCACCTTCTTCGAGGTACTTGTTCATCAGCTCTTCGTTGGCCTCGGCAGCAGCCTCGACCATATTGCTGCGCCATTCGTTGGCCAGGTCCACCAGCTCGGCAGGAATCTCTTCCTCGCGATAGGTGGTGCCTTTGTCGTCATCGTTCCAGTAGATGGCCTTCATCTTGATCAGGTCAACCTGACCCTGGAAGTCATCTTCAGCACCGATGGCCAGCTGGACCGGAACCGGGGTGTGACCCAGGCGGTTCTTGATCTGACCGACAACGCGCAGGAAGTTGGCACCGGCACGGTCCATCTTGTTCACGTAGACAACACGTGGAACGCCGTACTTGTTGGCCTGACGCCATACGGTTTCGGACTGAGGCTCAACGCCGGAAGTACCGCAGAACACGACGACCGCGCCGTCGAGTACACGCAGCGAACGCTCTACTTCAATGGTGAAGTCAACGTGGCCGGGGGTATCGATGACGTTTACGCGGTAGTTGTCGTACTGACCACGGGAGCCTTTCCAGAAGGTGGTAACGGCAGCGGAGGTAATGGTGATACCGCGCTCCTGCTCCTGCACCATCCAGTCGGTGGTCGCGGCGCCATCATGCACCTCGCCCATCTTGTGGCTCAGACCTGTGTAGAACAGGATCCGCTCGGTAGTGGTGGTCTTGCCCGCGTCAACGTGGGCACAGATACCAATGTTACGGTAGCGGTTAATTGCTGTAGTACGAGCCATAAAGCCCTCGCAAAATGATTGATGCTTGAATTAGAAGCGGTAGTGCGAGAACGCTTTGTTGGCTTCGGCCATACGGTGCACGTCTTCACGCTTCTTGACTGCAGCACCCTTGCCTTCGGCAGCATCCAGCAGTTCGCCGGCCAGGCGCAGGGCCATCGACTTCTCGCCGCGCTTGCGGGCGTAGTCTACGAGCCAGCGCATTGCCAGAGCGTTACGACGGGATGGACGAACTTCAACCGGAACCTGGTAAGTGGCACCGCCGACACGACGGGACTTTACTTCGACCAGCGGAGCGATGGCGTCGAGAGCTTTCTCGAAGATTTCCAGGGGGTCGCTGTTCTTGCGTGCTTTGACGGTATCCAGGGCACCGTAAACGATGCGCTCGGCTACGGCCTTCTTGCCGCTTTCCATCACGTGGTTCATGAACTTGGCGAGGATCTGAGATCCGTATTTCGGATCGTCAAGGATCTCACGTTTTGCTGCTACACGACGTCTTGGCATGATAAGCCCTCAAACGGTCTTCAGGTTAGCCCGGGACGCGGGTCTTCGACCCCTGCCCGACCTTACTCTTATCGACTCAAATAAATGGATGTCTGCAAACGACCGATTACTTCGGACGCTTGGTACCGTACTTCGAACGGCCCTGGTTACGGCCTTTGACGCCCGAAGTATCCAGAGAGCCGCGAACGGTGTGGTAACGAACACCTGGCAAGTCTTTTACACGGCCGCCACGGATCAGGACGACGCTGTGCTCTTGCAGGTTGTGGCCTTCACCGCCGATGTACGAGGAAACCTCGAAACCGTTGGTCAGACGCACACGGCATACTTTACGCAGTGCCGAGTTAGGTTTTTTCGGCGTGGTGGTGTACACACGGGTGCACACGCCACGACGCTGCGGGCAGTTCTGCAGCGCAGGAACGTCGGACTTCTCGACCGAACGCTTGCGCGGCTGACGTACCAGCTGGTTGATAGTTGCCATCTACTAGCTCCACTGATTGTCTTGCGACTCTATTGTCTTGCAAGAAAGCCAAAAATTGGCGAGACGGAGCCTCACCAAATTTAAGGGTACAAAAGTCTAAAGAGGATCTTGCACCCAGTCAAGACAAGGCCCCGACCCTTCCTGCCCGATCATCGGCAACAAATCATGTCACCGAGACTCGGGAGGAAGGGGCCGGGGCCCCGCCTCTTCTTAGTTACCGCTGGAGTTCAGCGCTTCGGTCAGTGCGGCTTCCACCTCACTGGCGCTCACACGCAGCGGCTTGTCGGCATCACGGCGACGCTTGCGCTCGCTGTGGTAGGCCAGACCGGTACCGGCCGGGATCAGACGACCCACGACCACGTTCTCTTTCAGGCCGCGCAGGTAGTCGCGCTTGCCGGTTACCGCCGCTTCGGTCAGTACGCGGGTGGTTTCCTGGAAGGAAGCCGCGGAGATGAACGACTCGGTCGACAACGACGCCTTGGTGATACCCAGCAGGACTCGGGTGAACTTGGAGATGAACTTGTCTTCGCCAGCCAGACGCTCGTTCTCTACCAGCACCTGGGTCAGCTCCATCTGGTCGCCCTTGATGAAGCTGGAATCGCCCGACTCGCTGATCTCGACCTTGCGCAGCATCTGGCGCAGGATGGTCTCGATGTGCTTGTCGTTGATCTTCACGCCCTGCAGACGGTAAACGTCCTGGATCTCGTTGACGATGTATTTCGCCAGCGCGCTGACACCCAGCAGACGCAGGATGTCGTGCGGATCACTTGGACCGTCGGAGATGACTTCGCCGCGGTTTACCTGTTCGCCTTCGAAGACGTTCAGGTGGCGCCACTTCGGAATCAGCTCTTCGTACGGATCGCTGCCGTCGGTCGGCGTGATGACCAGGCGACGCTTGCCCTTGGTCTCTTTACCGAACGCGATGGTACCGCTGACTTCAGCCAGGATCGACGCTTCCTTCGGACGACGCGCTTCGAACAGGTCGGCAACGCGCGGCAGACCACCGGTGATGTCACGGGTCTTCGACGTTTCTTGCGGGATACGCGCGATAACGTCACCGACGCCGATCTGGGCACCGTCAGCCACACCGACGAGGGCGTTGGCTGGCAGGAAGTACTGAGCCGGTACGTCGGTACCAGGCAGGTACAGATCCTTGCCGTTGGCGTCGACCATCTTGATGGCCGGACGGATTTCCTTGCCAGCAGCAGGGCGATCCTTGACGTCCAGGACTTCAATGTTGGTCAGGCCGGTCAGTTCGTCGGTCTGGCGCTTGATCGTGATGTTTTCTTCCATGCCCACGAAGGTCACGGTACCTTTCAGCTCGGTAACGATCGGGTGGGTGTGCGGGTCCCACTTGGCGACGATGGCGCCAGCTTCGACCTTCTCACCTTCCTTGACCGAGATCACGGCACCGTAAGGCAGCTTGTAGCGCTCACGCTCACGACCGAACTCGTCGGCAATGGCCAGCTCGCCGGAACGCGATACCGCGACCAGGTTGCCATCGGCACGCTCGACCTGCTTCAGGTTGTGCAGACGTACCATACCGCCGTTCTTCACCTGGACGCTGTCGGCAGCCGAGGTACGGCTTGCAGCACCACCGATGTGGAAGGTACGCATGGTCAGCTGGGTACCCGGCTCACCGATCGACTGTGCAGCGATGACGCCGACAGCTTCACCGATGTTCACCTGGTGACCACGAGCCAGGTCACGACCGTAGCACTTGGCGCAGATGCCGTAGCGGGTTTCGCAGCTGATCGGCGAACGCACGATCACTTCGTCGATGCTGTTCAGCTCGATGAACTCGACCCACTTCTCGTCGACCAGGGTGCCAGCAGGAACGATGACGTCCTCGGTACCAGGCTTGAACACGTCGCGGGCGATGACACGACCCAGAACACGCTCACCCAGCGGCTCTACAACGTCGCCACCTTCGATGTGCGGCGTCATCAACAGGCCCTGGTCGGTGCCGCAGTCGATCTCGGTCACGACCAGATCCTGCGCCACGTCTACCAGACGGCGAGTCAGGTAACCGGAGTTCGCAGTCTTCAGTGCGGTATCCGCCAGACCTTTACGAGCACCGTGGGTCGAGATGAAGTACTGCAGTACGCTCAGACCTTCACGGAAGTTCGCAGTGATCGGCGTCTCGATGATCGAGCCGTCCGGCTTGGCCATCAGACCACGCATACCCGCCAGCTGACGAATCTGTGCAGCGGAACCCCGCGCACCGGAGTCAGCCATCATGTACATCGAGTTGAAGGACTCTTGCTCGACTTCCTTGCCCTCGCGGTCGATGACCTTCTCTTTCGAGAGGTTGGCCATCATCGCCTTGGACACTTCGTCGTTCGCCTTCGACCACAAGTCGATGACCTTGTTGTACTTCTCGCCCTGGGTAACCAGGCCGGAGGCGTACTGGCTCTCGATTTCCTTCACTTCATCGGTAGCAGTACCGATGATGCGGGCTTTTTCGTCCGGGATAACGAAGTCGTTAACACCGATCGAGACGCCGGAAATGGTCGAGTAAGCGAAACCGGTGTACATCAGCTGGTCAGCGAAGATCACGGTCTCTTTCAGACCCACCACGCGGTAGCACTGGTTGATCAGCTTGGAGATCGCCTTCTTCTTCATGGGCTGGTTGACCACGTCGTACGGCAGACCTGCCGGAACGACCTGGAACAGCAGCGCACGACCAACGGTGGTGTCGACGATACGGGTGTTCTTGGTGACGCTGCCATCACGGTCTTTCACGGTCTCGTTGATACGGACCTTGATTTTCGCGTGCAGAGCAGCCTCGCCGGCGCGGAATACGCGGTCGACTTCCTGCAGGTCGGCGAACACGCGACCTTCGCCCTTGGCGTTGATGGCTTCGCGGGTCATGTAGTACAGACCCAGTACAACGTCCTGCGAAGGAACGATGATCGGCTCACCGTTGGCTGGCGACAGGATGTTGTTGGTCGACATCATCAGCGCGCGCGCTTCGAGCTGGGCTTCCAGGGTCAGCGGCACGTGAACGGCCATCTGGTCACCGTCGAAGTCGGCGTTGTACGCAGCACAGACCAGCGGGTGCAGCTGGATCGCCTTGCCTTCGATCAGCACCGGCTCGAACGCCTGGATACCCAGACGGTGCAGCGTCGGTGCACGGTTCAGCAGGACGGGGTGTTCGCGGATGACTTCGGCGAGAACGTCCCAGACCTCTGGCAACTCGCGCTCGACCATCTTCTTGGCCGCCTTGATGGTGGTCGCCAGACCACGCATTTCCAGCTTGCCGAAAATGAACGGCTTGAACAGCTCGAGGGCCATCTTCTTCGGCAGACCGCACTGATGCAGACGCAGGGTCGGGCCTACGGTAATTACCGAACGACCGGAGTAGTCCACGCGCTTACCGAGCAAGTTCTGACGGAAGCGACCTTGCTTACCTTTGATCATGTCGGCCAGCGACTTCAGCGGACGCTTGTTCGAGCCAGTGATGGCGCGACCGCGACGGCCGTTGTCGAGCAGGGCATCGACTGCTTCCTGCAGCATGCGCTTTTCGTTGCGCACGATGATGTCCGGCGCCGACAAATCGAGCAGGCGCTTCAGACGGTTGTTACGGTTGATCACCCGACGATACAGGTCGTTCAGGTCGGAGGTCGCGAAGCGGCCACCATCCAGCGGAACCAGCGGACGCAGGTCCGGCGGCAGCACTGGCAGGACGGTCAGGACCATCCACTCAGGCAGGTTGCCCGAGCCCTGGAAAGCTTCCATCAGCTTCAGGCGCTTGGACAGCTTCTTGATCTTGGTTTCCGAGTTGGTTTGCGGAATCTCTTCACGCAGACGGCCAATCTCGTGCTCCAGGTCGATCGCGT
Organism: Pseudomonas sp. MNR3A; assembly: GCF_009650575.1. Classification (NCBI taxonomy): domain Bacteria; kingdom Pseudomonadati; phylum Pseudomonadota; class Gammaproteobacteria; order Pseudomonadales; family Pseudomonadaceae; genus Pseudomonas; species Pseudomonas sp. MNR3A. Next base: position 7,104 of record NZ_VZZS01000046.1, read on the forward strand.
GCAGCAGCTCGCGGACAGCCTCGGCACCCATGCGGGCGTCGAAGTCGTCACCGAACTCTTCCAGCGCTTCGAAGTACTGCTCGTCGTTCAGCAGCTGACCCTTCTCGAGGGTGGTCATGCCTGGATCGATCACCACGTAGCTCTCGAAGTAGAGCACGCGCTCGATGTCACGCAGGGTCATGTCCATCAGCAGGCCGATACGGGACGGCAGCGACTTCAGGAACCAGATGTGGGCGACCGGCGAGGCCAGTTCGATGTGCGCCATGCGCTCACGACGAACCTTGGCCAGGGCAACTTCAACGCCGCACTTCTCGCAGATGACACCGCGGTGCTTGAGGCGCTTGTACTTGCCGCACAGGCACTCGTAGTCCTTGACTGGGCCAAAGATCTTGGCGCAGAACAGACCGTCACGCTCAGGCTTGAACGTACGGTAGTTGATGGTTTCCGGCTTCTTAACTTCACCGAACGACCACGAACGGATCATTTCAGGCGACGCCAGACCGATGCGGATGGCGTCGAACTCTTCGACTTGACCCTGGTTTTTCAGCAAATTCAGTAGGTCTTTCAAGGCCTTTCCTCCTGGCGGAGCAGGAAGTGGGCTATACCAGCCCCACTCCCCTTCGCGTCACGTGTTATTCGGTTTCCAGATCGATATCGATACCGAGCGAACGGATCTCTTTGATCAACACGTTGAAGGACTCGGGCATGCCCGGCTCCATACGGTGATCGCCATCCACGATGTTCTTGTACATCTTGGTACGGCCGTTCACGTCGTCCGACTTCACTGTGAGCATTTCTTGCAGGGTGTATGCCGCGCCGTATGCTTCCAGCGCCCACACTTCCATCTCCCCGAAACGCTGACCACCGAACTGCGCCTTACCACCCAACGGCTGCTGGGTAACCAGGCTGTAGGAACCAGTGGAACGCGCGTGCATCTTGTCGTCCACCAAGTGGTTCAGCTTGAGCATGTACATGTAACCAACGGTCACAGGACGCTCGAACTTGTTGCCAGTACGGCCGTCGAACAGCACCATCTGGCCGCTCTCTGGCAGGTCGGCCAGCTTCAGCATGGCCTTGATCTCACGCTCCTTGGCACCGTCGAAGACAGGCGTCGCCATCGGCACACCTTTCTTGAGGTTGTTGGCCAGGGCGAAGATCTCTGCGTCGGAGAACTCGTCGAGGTTTTCCTGACGACCACCGATCTCGTTATAGATCTCGGTCAGGAAGGTACGCAGCTCGGCTGCCTTGCGCTGTTCTTCGATCATGCGGTCGATCTTCTCGCCCAGACCTTTGGCCGCCAGGCCCAGGTGGGTTTCGAGAATCTGACCGACGTTCATACGCGAAGGTACGCCCAGCGGGTTCAGTACGACGTCGACCGGAGTACCGTTGGCGTCGTGCGGCATGTCTTCTACCGGCATGATCACCGAGACGACACCCTTGTTACCGTGACGACCGGCCATCTTGTCACCCGGCTGGATGCGACGGCGGATTGCCAGGTAGACCTTGACGATCTTCAGTACGCCTGGAGCCAGGTCATCGCCCTGCTGCAGCTTGCGCTTCTTGTCTTCGAACTTGTCGTCCAGCAGACGGCGACGATCGACGATGTACTGCTGAGCCTTTTCCAGCTGCTCGTTCAGTGCATCTTCAGCCATGCGCAGTTTGAACCACTGGCCGTGCTCCAGACCGTTCAGTACGTCGTCAGTGATCACGGTGCCTTTCTTCAGGCCCGCACCACCGTCGACCACCTGGCCGTTCAGAGCCGAACGCAGACGCTCGAAGGTTGCGCCTTCGACGATGCGGAACTCTTCGTTGAGGTCCTTGCGGATCTCGTCCAGCTGCATCTTCTCGATGGCCAGGGCGCGGCTGTCGCGCTCGACGCCATCACGGGTGAAGACCTGTACGTCGATGACGGTGCCCTTGGTGCCGGTCGGCACGCGCAGGGAAGTGTCTTTGACGTCGCTGGCCTTCTCACCGAAGATCGCACGCAGCAGTTTCTCTTCCGGCGTCAGCTGGGTCTCGCCTTTCGGAGTGACCTTGCCGACCAGGATGTCACCAGCGCCGACTTCGGCACCTACGTAGACGATACCGGCTTCGTCCAGCTTGTTCAGCGCAGCCTCACCCACGTTCGGGATGTCCGCGGTGATTTCCTCTGGGCCAAGCTTGGTGTCACGCGCCACACAGGTCAGTTCCTGGATGTGGATCGTGGTGAAGCGGTCTTCCTGAACCACACGCTCGGACAGACAGATGGAGTCTTCGAAGTTGAAGCCGTTCCACGCCATGAACGCGATGCGCATGTTCTGGCCCAGCGCCAGTTCACCCATATCGGTGGACGGACCGTCAGCCATGATGTCGCCACGCGCAACCACATCACCCTTGCTCACCAGCGGGCGCTGGTTGATGCAGGTGTTCTGGTTCGAACGGGTGTACTTGGTCAGGTTGTAGATATCCACACCTGCTTCACCGGTCTCGACTTCGTCGTCAGCTACACGCACGACGATACGGCTGGCGTCGACCGAGTCGATCACACCACCACGGCGAGCCACGACGCAGACGCCGGAGTCACGGGCGACGTTGCGCTCCATGCCGGTACCTACCAGCGGCTTGTCGGCACGCAGGGTCGGTACAGCCTGACGCTGCATGTTCGAACCCATCAACGCACGGTTGGCGTCGTCGTGCTCGAGGAACGGAATCAGCGAGGCAGCAACGGAAACAACCTGCTTCGGCGAAACGTCCATCAGGGTGACGTCTTCCGGCGCCTTGACGGTGAATTCGTTCAGGTGACGGACCGCTACCAGCTCGTCGATCAGGTGCTTCTGCTCGTTCATCGCAGCCGAAGCCTGGGCGATGACGTGATCAGCTTCTTCGATCGCCGACAGGAACACGATGTCGTCGGTGACCACACCCTCTTTCACCACACGGTACGGGCTTTCCAGGAAGCCGTACTGGTTGGTGCGGGCGTAGGCCGCCAGGGAGTTGATCAGACCGATGTTCGGACCTTCCGGCGTTTCGATCGGGCACACGCGGCCGTAGTGGGTCGGGTGTACGTCACGGACTTCGAAGCCGGCGCGCTCACGGGTCAGACCGCCAGGGCCGAGTGCGGAGACACGACGCTTGTGGGTGATCTCGGAGAGCGGGTTGTTCTGGTCCATGAACTGCGAGAGCTGGCTGGAACCGAAGAACTCCTTCACCGCCGCCGCAACCGGCTTGGCGTTGATCAGGTCCTGCGGCATCAGGCCTTCGCTTTCGGCCATCGACAGACGCTCTTTGACCGCACGCTCGACGCGCACCAGGCCAACGCGGAACTGGTTCTCGGCCATCTCGCCGACACAACGCACGCGACGGTTACCCAGGTGGTCGATGTCGTCGACGATGCCCTTGCCGTTACGGATGTCGACCAGGGTCTTCAGTACATCGACGATGTCTTCCTTGCTCAGCACGCCCGAACCTTCGATCTCGGTGCGACCGATACGACGGTTGAACTTCATGCGGCCTACGGCGGACAGGTCGTAACGCTCGGCGCTGAAGAACAGGTTGTTGAACAGGGTCTCGGCGGCGTCCTTGGTTGGTGGCTCGCCTGGACGCATCATGCGATAGATTTCGACCAACGCTTCCAGCTGGTTGCTGGTGGTATCAATCTTCAGCGTGTCGGCGATGAACGGACCGCAATCGATGTCGTTGGTGTACAGGGTCTCGATGCGGACGACCTGGGCCTTGGCGATCTTGACCAGCAGATCGGTGGTCAGCTCGGTGTTGCACTCGGCCAGGATTTCACCAGTTGCCGGGTGCACGATGGCCTTGGCAGTGGTACGGCCAATCATGTACTCGAGCGGAACGTCCAGCTGCTTGACGCCAGCTTTCTCGATCTGGTTGATGTGGCGCGCAGTGATACGGCGGCCTTGCTCGACGATGACCTTGCCGGTGTCGTCGGTGATATCCATTACCGCAACTTCACCGCGCAGGCGCTGGGCAACCAGCTCCAGGCTCAGCTTCTCACCGGAAACGTGGAACACGTTGGTGGTATAGAAGGTGTCCAGGATCTCTTCGGTGCTGTAGCCCAGGGCGCGCAGCAGTACGGAGGCCGGCAGCTTGCGGCGACGGTCGATACGGACGAACACGCAGTCCTTCGGATCGAACTCGAAGTCGAGCCAGGAGCCGCGGTAAGGAATGATGCGAGCGGAGTACAGCAGCTTGCCGGAGCTGTGAGTCTTGCCACGGTCGTGGTCGAAGAACACACCAGGCGAACGGTGCAGCTGGGAAACGATCACACGCTCGGTACCGTTGATAACGAAGGTACCGTTCTCAGTCATCAGGGGAATTTCACCCATGTAGACTTCTTGCTCTTTGATGTCCTTGATCGCTTTGTTCGACGATTCCTTGTCGAAGATGATCAGGCGCACCTTGACCCGCAGTGGGACCGCGAAGGTCACGCCACGCAGGACACATTCCTTCACATCGAAGGCAGGCTCGCCCAGGCGATAGCCTACGTACTCCAGGGCAGCATTGCCGGAGTAGCTGATGATCGGGAATACCGATTTGAAGGCCGCATGCAGACCGACGTCGCGGAACTGATCCTTGGATGCTCCCGCCTGCAGGAATTCGCGATACGAATCCAGCTGGATGGCCAGGAGATACGGCACATCCATGACGTCCGGCAACTTGCTAAAGTCCTTGCGGATACGTTTTTTCTCAGTGTATGAGTAAGCCATCAGCGTTCCCCAGCTTGGTCACCTGCTTGTTTGGCTTCTCCCGGCGGGAGCAGCCAGAAAATCGTGCAAACCCCTTGGTTTGCGCCACCCACATGGGTGTCTTGCAGCTCATTATCGGGGCCGACATGATCGGCCACCAATAACGGAAAAAGGCCGGTGGCACAGGCCACCAGCCATCAGCCCTACGCTTGACGCTCGGGCTGCAGTCGCAAAGTCGAAATTACTTCAGCTCGACTTTAGCGCCAGCTTCTTCCAGCTTCTTCTTAGCGTCTTCAGCGGCTTCTTTCGAAACGCCTTCAGCTACAACCTGAGGAGCGCCATCGACTTTCTCTTTGGCTTCTTTCAGGCCCAGACCGGTCAGTTCGCGAACGGCTTTGATGACGTTCACTTTCTTGTCGCCGGCTTCAACCAGGACAACGTTGAACTCGGTCTGCTCTTCAACAACGGCGGCGGCAGCAGCTGGGCCAGCGGCAACAGCGGCAGCAGCGGTAACGCCGAAGGTTTCTTCCATTGCTTTGATCAGTTCAACAATTTCCAGAACGGTTTTCTGGCCGATTGCTTCGATGATTTGCTCGTTAGTCAGAGACATGACTATGAATTCCTGTATTGGGGGACAGCCTTACACGGCCATCAAATTAAACGTTTGATTTCGAGAGAAGCTACGCCGCCTTAGGCAGCAGCGGCTTCTTTCTGGTCGCGCAGAGCTGCCAGGGTACGAGCCAGCTTGCTGGTTGCACCTTGGATTACGCTCATCAGCTGTGCGATAGCCTCGTCGCGAGTTGGCAGGGTTGCCAGCACGTCGATCTGGTTAGCGGCAAGGAACTTGCCGTCGAACGCAGCTGCCTTGATCTCGAACTTGTCCTGACCCTTGGCGAATTCCTTGAACAGACGAGCAGCAGCGCCCGGGTGTTCGTTGGAGAACGCAATCAGGGTAGGGCCGGTGAAGGCGTCGTTGAGGACACTGAATTCAGTGTCAGCAACAGCGCGCTTGAGCAGGGTGTTACGTACGACACGCACGTATACGCCAGCTTCACGAGCCTCTTTACGGAGTCCGGTCATTGCGCCTACAGTCACACCACGGGCATCGGCCACGACAGCGGACAGAGCGACTTTGGCAGCCTCGTTGACTTCAGCGACGATGGCCTTCTTGTCTTCGAGTTTAATTGCCACGGGTTTACTCCTGGTTTCTACCGTTTCATCTGGCCGAGGCCGGATGTCGTTTTGGTGTCTGATTCGCGAGCGAATCGGGAGCACCATCTGCGTAGGCTTGTGTTTTAAGACTTGCGTCGCCTACGGTCTTGGATAGCCCCCGCCAGGCAGGGACCCCAATCTTGTTGCAGTCGGCGCGCTCGAGAGACCGCGCCGACTTTGCATTACACGTTCAGCGAGCTCTGATCGATGATCAGACCTGGGCCCATGGTGGTGCTCAGGGTAACGCGCTTGACGTAGATACCTTTCGAGGAAGCCGGCTTGATACGCTTCAGATCAGCGATCAGGGCTTCAACGTTTTCCTTCAGCTTGTCGGCTTCGAAGCCGATCTTGCCAACGGAGGTGTGGATGATACCGTTCTTGTCGGTACGGTAGCGAACCTGACCAGCCTTGGCGTTTTTCACGGCAGTGGCTACGTCTGGGGTCACGGTACCGACTTTCGGGTTAGGCATCAGGCCACGAGGACCCAGAACCTGACCCAGCTGACCGACAACGCGCATGGCATCCGGGGATGCGATGACGACGTCATAGTTCAGGTCGCCGCCTTTCATTTCGGCAGCCAGATCGTCCATACCTACGCGGTCAGCGCCGGCAGCCAGAGCGGCCTCGGCAGCGGGCCCCTGGGTGAAGACAGCAACGCGTACGGTCTTGCCAGTGCCGTGCGGCAGCACAGTAGCGCTACGAACGACCTGGTCGGATTTACGCGGGTCAACACCGAGGTTTACGGCGATGTCGTACGACTCGACGAATTTGGCAGCCGGCAGCGAAGCCAGCAGGGTAGCGGCCTCTTCGAAGTTATAGGCCTTGCCTGCTTCGATTTTCTCGGCGATTGCCTTTTGACGCTTGGTCAGCTTAGCCATTACACACCCTCCACGTTCAGGCCCATGCTGCGGGCAGAGCCAGCGATGGTGCGTACAGCTGCATCCAGGTCAGCGGCGGTCAGATCAGCCTGTTTTGCCTTGGCGATATCTTCCAGCTGAGCGCGGGTGACGGTACCGACCTTGACGGTGTTCGGACGGGCCGAACCACTGGTCAGGCCAGCAGCTTTCTTCAGCAGAACCGAGGCAGGGGTGCTCTTGGTTTCGAAGGTGAAGCTACGGTCACTGTAAACAGTGATGATCACAGGAGTCGGCAGGCCGGCTTCTTGACCCTGAGTACGGGCGTTGAAGGCCTTGCAGAATTCCATGATGTTCACACCGTGTTGACCCAGTGCTGGACCAACGGGTGGGCTTGGGTTGGCCTGGCCGGCCTTTACTTGCAGCTTGATGTAAGCCTGAATCTTCTTAGCCATGAGCTACTCCAAAATCGGGTTCGAACGCCTGGTGGCTCCCCGGATGACTTGCGTTTTATCCCAGTGACGACAAAACCCCGCAGCACATAGGGCTGCGGGGTATGGGATGCGTCGCTCAGTTAGACCTTCTCGACCTGACTGAACTCAAGCTCTACCGGAGTAGAGCGACCGAAAATGAGCACTGCGACCTGCAGACGGCTCTTCTCGTAGTTAACCTCTTCGACGCTACCGTTGAAGTCGGCGAATGGACCGTCAATGACGCGAACCACTTCACCCGGCTCGAACAGCGTCTTCGGCTTCGGCTTGTCACTGCCGTCGGCAACGCGACGCAGAATAGCTTCTGCCTCTTTATCGGTGATCGGCGCGGGCTTGTCCGCGGTACCACCAATGAAACCCATGACGCGAGGGGTATCCTTGACCAAGTGCCAAGTCCCTTCGTTCATTTCCATCTGCACCAGGACATAGCCCGGGAAGAATTTACGCTCACTCTTGCGCTTCTGGCCGTTGCGCATTTCGACGACTTCTTCGGTCGGAACGAGAATCTCGCCAAACCCGTCTTCCATGCCTGCCAGCTTTACGCGCTCGATGAGGGAGCGCATGACATGCTTCTCGTAACCCGAGTAAGCATGCACAACATACCAACGCTTAGCCACGAGACACCCTTAGCCAACAATCAAGGAAACCAACCAACCGAGCAGGGAATCCAGACCCCACAACAGCAGCGCCATCACGAGGACCACAGCCACCACGATCAACGTAGTCTGGGTAGTCTCCTGGCGGGTTGGCCACACGACTTTACGGATCTCGGTACGAGCTTCCTTCGCCAGCGTAAAGAACGACTTACCCTTCGCAGTCTGCAGAGCAACAAAGCCTGCGACAGCTGCCAGGGCGAGCAGCGCGAGAACGCGATACAGGATAGGAGCGGCGGAGTAATACTGATTACCCACGACACCTACGACAACCAATGCAACTACAGCCAGCCACTTGAACAGATCAAAACGCGATTCTTGGGCTTCAGTTTTGGGAGTCATCGGGGAGGATCCTGTAAGAAGAAAGCCAATCACACCGAGGTGAATGGCAGGTCAGGAGGGAATCGAACCCCCAACCTACGGTTTTGGAGACCGTCGCTCTGCCAATTGAGCTACTGACCTGTAACGCTGTATCAGGCCGGCCATTATGCCGGCCTGATTTAGATAAATCAACTACTTATTCAATAATCTTCGCTACGACGCCGGCGCCGACGGTACGACCGCCTTCACGGATGGCGAAGCGCAGACCGTCTTCCATTGCGATGGTCTTGATCAGGGTGACAGT
>NZ_VZZS01000047.1:0-6451 GCF_009650575.1 Pseudomonas sp. MNR3A
TCGGAATGCTCATGTACTCCAGTACACTGCGCTTCCTCCCCCCGTTTCGCCTTGTCTGGCCTTCGCGCAGACACATTTCAGACAGACCCTAGCGATGTTGCATTAACCGAGTGTTAACGCTTGTCTCAATGCAGCCCCTGGATATAGCTGGCCAACGCCTCGATATCCTTGTTGCTCAGCTTGCCGGCGATGGTGCGCATGGTCATGGCATCGCCATCGTTGGTGCGATTACCTTCACGGAAGTCGGTGAGCTGCTTGCTGACATACTGCGAGTGCTGGCCGCTCAGGTGAGGGAAGCCGGCAAGGGCGATGCCTGCGCCGTTAGGGGAGTGGCAACCGGTGCAGGCGGGCATGCCTTTCTCCAGGTCACCGCCGTTGAACAGCGCACGACCACGCTCGACCAGCTTGGGATCTGCCGCGCCGACACTGCCTTTCTGGCTGGCGAAGTAAGCGGCGATATCGGCCAGGTCCTGGTCATTGAAGGCGGCCAGCATGCCGGTCATTTCCAGCACCGTGCGCTTGCCCGACTTGATGTCGTGCAATTGCTTCTCAAGGTAGCGCTGGCCCTGGCCGGCCAGTTTCGGGAAGTTCGGCGCCAGGCTGTTGCCGTCAGGGTTATGGCAGGCACCACAGACCGCAGTCTTCGCCTGGCCGGCAGCGGCATCGCCTTTGATGGGGTCGGCAGCAGTGGCCGCACCTGCGACACCCATGGTCAACAGCAGACTCACGAATAGTTTGTTCATCAGCTAATCCAACACGGCTAAGGGTGAAATGTTATGTATCGGGACTGCCACTCATCCAAAGGATGACCAATCGGTAGTCCTCGGCACTGCAGTCCATGCACAATCCACGCGGCGGCATAGCCTTGAAACCCTGGGTAACATGCGCCACCAGTACATCCACACCTCGCGCCAGCCTCGGTTCCCAGGCCGCCGCATCGCCCTTCCTGGGGGCCTGTGGCAGCTGACCGGCGTGACAGGCCGCACATGTGCGGTTGTACAACGCCTCGGGATCCTGTGTAGCCTGTGCGCTGAAAAACGGCTGGAACATACCGACCGCCAGCAGCCATTTCGCCATGCGGAACGACCTGACAGGGTTGGGGGCCGCGCTGCGTTCTGATGCGCGAGCTAGTGATCGACACCCCATGCTCGTCCTCCTTCGCTGGGAGAATGAGCACACAAAAACTGGGGCATTATATACTTCCGCCCTCCAAACGGAAACGCGGCCTGGATCAGGCAACACCACATCGGATATCCCATGCAAGTCAAGAACCCCATCCTCGGCCTCTGCCAGAAAGCCAAATTCGCCCTCAGCGCTGCCAAGGTCGAACAATGCCCGGAAGACCAGGGCTACGAGGTGGCTTTCGCCGGCCGCTCCAACGCCGGTAAGTCCAGCGCCCTCAATACCCTGACCCATGCCAGCCTGGCGCGTACCTCCAAGACCCCGGGGCGCACCCAGCTGTTGAATTTCTTCAGTCTGGACGATGAACGGCGTTTGGTCGACCTGCCAGGTTACGGTTATGCGAAAGTGCCGATTCCGCTCAAGCAGCACTGGCAGAAACACCTGGAGGCCTACCTGGGCGGGCGCGAGTGCCTGCGCGGCGTGATCCTGCTGATGGACGTGCGCCACCCGATGACCGACTTCGACAAGATGATGCTCGACTGGGCCAAGGCCAGCGGCATGCCCATGCACATCCTGCTGACCAAGGCCGACAAGCTCACTCACGGCGCGGGCAAGAACACTCTGCTCAAGGTGCAGTCGGAAATTCGCAAGGGCTGGGGCGACGCGGCGTCCATCCAGCTGTTTTCGGCACCCAAGCGCCAGGGGCTGGAAGAGGCCTATCGGGTCTTGGCGCACTGGATGGAGCTGGAAGACAAGCCGGTGGCTTGAAGATCCACCTGCACGCTGTGGCGGCGGGCGGGTCCGCTGCCACAGGCTTCTCCAGCAGCCATGAGGCAAATTCCGGGCAAAAAAAACCCCGGACTTCATATGGGGAGGGGGAAGTTCGGGGTCCAAGTCCGGACCGCTAGGGCGGGGTCCAGATATCTGCCAACACTTAACACAACATAGGAGCATCGAAAGGCTTCACCAGCCATTCAGTTACTCTGAGTTCCGGTTCACCGGTTTAGTTCCGAAGCCTTGAAAACTATTTGCGATAGTTTCATGAAGCTTCAGAACCGGGGGCGAGGAGCCTACCCTGCGGATCCGCGACACTACGCCACAGATCCTACTCCTCTTCGCCACGCCGTTTAGTGAGCTTCGTCCCAATTCGAACCAACGCCGACCTCGACCAACAGCGGCACATCGAGCTGCGCGGCGTTGCTCATGTAGGGGCGAATTTCGGCCTTCACCTGCTCGACCAGGTCTTCACGCACCTCCAGCACCAGTTCGTCGTGCACCTGCAGGATCACCCGTGCATCCAGGCCACTGTCGTTCAGCCAGTTGTCTACCGCGACCATGGCGCGCTTGACGATATCGGCCGCGGTGCCCTGCATCGGCGCGTTGATCGCGGTGCGTTCGGCGCCTTTGCGCAGGGCCGGGTTCTTCGCATTGATGTCCGGCAGATACAGGCGCCGCCCGAACAGCGTCTCGACGAAGCCTTGCTCGGCGGCCTGGGTGCGGGTGCGCTCCATGTAGGCCAGCACGCCGGGATAGCGGGCGAAGTAACGGTCGATGTAGTCCTGCGACTGCTTGCGGTCGACGCCGATCTGCTTCGCCAGACCGAAGGCGCTCATGCCGTAGATCAAGCCGAAGTTGATGGCCTTGGCGCTGCGGCGCTGGTCGTTGGTAACCGCCTCCAGCGCCACACTGAATACCTCCGCGGCCGTTGCGCGGTGCACATCGAGGTCATTGCGGAAGGCATGCAGCAGGCCTTCATCCTTGGCCAGGTGGGCCATGATGCGCAGCTCGATCTGCGAGTAGTCCGCGGCCAGCAGCTTGTAGCCGGGGCTGGCGACGAAGGCCTGGCGGATGCGTCGGCCTTCGGGAGTGCGTACCGGAATGTTCTGCAGGTTCGGGTCGCTGGACGACAAGCGCCCGGTGGCGGCCACCGCCTGCTGGTAGGAGGTGTGGATACGCCCGGTACGCGGGTTGATCTGCTCCGGCAGCTTGTCGGTGTAGGTACTCTTGAGCTTGCTCAGCGAGCGGTATTCCATCAGCACCGTTGGCAGCGGATAGCCTTCGGCGGCCAGGTCTGCTAGCACGGCTTCGGCCGTGGAAGCCTGGCCCTTGGCGGTCTTGCTCAATACCGGCATGCCCAGCTTGTCATAGAGGATCACCCCCAGTTGCTTGGGTGAGCCCAGATTGAACTCCTCGCCGGCCAGCTCGAACGCCCGACGTTCGAGCTCGGCCATCTTCACGCCCAGCTCACCGCTCTGCACCTTGAGCAGCGCAGCGTCGACCAGCGCGCCCTGGCGCTCGATCCTGGCCAGCACCGGCACCAGCGGCATCTCGATATCCATCAGCACCGGCTGCACGCTGGGGGTTTTCGCCAGGCGTGCCTGCAGTGCGTGGTGCAGGCGCAGGGTGATGTCGGCATCTTCGGCGGCGTACGGGCCAGCCTTGTCCAGATGGATCTGGTTGAAGGTCAACTGCTTGGCGCCCTTGCCAGCAATATCCTCGAACGCAATGGTGCTGTGGTCGAGGTATTTCTGCGCAAGGCTGTCCATGTCGTGACGCGTAGCAGTAGAGTCGAGCACATAGGACTCGAGCATGGTGTCATAGGCCACGCCGCGCATCTGGATCGGCAGCGAAGCGTTGGCCAGGATATTGATGTCGTACTTGGCGTTCTGCCCGACCTTGGCCTTGGCCGGGTCTTCCAGCAGCGGCTTGAGCGCCGTTAGCACCGCGTCGCGGTCCAGCTGCGTCGGAGCACCTTCGTAGTCGTGGGCCAGCGGCACATAGGCCGCTTCATGGGGCTCGACCGCGAACGACAGGCCGACCAGCTCCGCACGCTGGGCATCCAGGCCGGTGGTCTCGGTGTCGAAGGCGAACAGCGGCGCCTGGCGCAGCTTCTCGAGCCAGACATCGAAGCGCGCCTGGTCGAGGATGGTTTCGTATTTCGCCTCGACCTGGGCAGCAGGCTCCTCGACCGGAGCAATGGTGTCACCCTCCCGGGCGGCGTCGCGCTGTACCTCGGCGATCCAGCTCTTGAACTCCATTTCGGTGTACAGCGCCAGCAATGCTTCGCGGTCCGGCTCGCCGCATATCAGGGCATCGACTTGGACATCCAGCTCGACATCGACCTTGATGGTCGCCAGCTCGTACGACAGGAACGCCGCGTCGCGGTGCTCCTCGAGCTTGGCCGGCAGGGTCTTGGCGCCGCGAATGGCCAGGCCCGGAACCTTGTCGAGGTTCTCGTACAGGTCACGCAGACCGCCACCGATACCGGTCAACAGGCCCACTGCGGTCTTCTCGCCGACCCCCGGAACACCGGGGATGTTGTCGACCTTGTCGCCCATCAGGGCCAGGAAGTCGATGATGTGCTCAGGGCCCACGCCGAACTTCTCGTGCACGCCTGCCACGTCGAGCACCGTGCCGGTCATGGTGTTGACCAGGGTGATGTGGCCGTCTACCAGTTGCGCCATGTCCTTGTCGCCGGTCGAGATGATGACCGGACGCCCGGCTGCCGCACTGCTGCGGGCCAGGGTACCGATCACGTCGTCGGCCTCGACACCCTCGACGCACAGCAATGGGTAGCCCAGGGCCCTGACGCTGGCGTGCAACGGTTCGACCTGCACACGCAGATCGTCGGGCATGCTCGGGCGGTTGGCCTTGTACTCGGCGAACATGGCGTCGCGGAAAGTGCCGCCCTTGGCGTCGAAGACCACCGCGAACAGGCTGTCCGGGTACTGCTTGCGCAAGCTCTTGAGCATGTTCAACACGCCCTTGACCGCTCCGGTGGGCATGCCTTTGGAGGTGGTCAGCGGCGGCAGGGCGTGAAAGGCGCGGTAGAGGTAGGACGAACCGTCCACCAGGACGAGAGGCGCTTGGCTCATGAGGAGAATCAACCTTTTCGACGGGTCCGGAGCTAGAATAGCCGGATCAGTGACGACAAAAGGACTTAGGTTATCATGCGTACACCCATTCGCCTGTTACTGCTCAGCCTGCTGGCCACCATGCCGGTCGTTACGCTGGCGGCGGACGACGCCCCATCGGCAGATCCCGATGTGACCATTCGCACGGAAGGCGACAGAACCATCCAGGAGTACCGTCAGAACGGTTTCCTGTATGCGATCAAGATCACGCCGAAAAACGGCAAGCCTTATTTCCTGGTACGCGCCGATGGCTCCGATGGCAATTTCATTCGATCCGACCAGCCGGACATGCTGATTCCGTCCTGGAAAATCTTCGAATGGTAAGCTAGTAACGCGTATCGTTCTTATCAACCAGGCACCTCCTCCAGGAGGTGCCCGTATGGGCAACTTTTCAACATGTCAGTCTTCACCCCTGTGTCCCGGCCTGAGCTGGAAACCTTTCTGGCGCCGTACGAGCTGGGCCGTCTGCTCGACTTCCAGGGCATTGCCGCCGGAACCGAAAACAGCAATTTCTTCGTAAGCCTGGAAAAAGGGGAATTCGTCCTGACGCTGATCGAGCGGGGGCCGGCCGAAGACATGCCGTTCTTCATCGAACTGCTCGACGTCCTGCATGACGCCGACATGCCCGTTCCCTACGCTGTGCGCGATCGCGACGGCAAGGGCCTGCGCGAACTGTGCGGCAAGCCGGCACTGCTACAGCCACGGCTGTCGGGCAAGCACGTCAAGGCGCCGAACAACCAGCACTGCGCCCAGGTTGGCGAGCTGTTGGCGCATATCCACCTGGCGACCCGCGAGCGCATCATCGAGCGCCGCACTGATCGGGGCCTGGACTGGATGCTGGCCTCAGGCGCCGACCTGCTGCCGGGCCTGAGCACCGAACAGGCGCAGCTGCTGCAACCGGCGCTGGACGAAATCGCCGCGCACAAGGCGCAGATCCTGGCACTGCCCAGGGCCAACCTGCACGCCGACCTGTTCCGCGACAACGTGATGTTCGAAGGCACCCACCTGACCGGGCTGATCGATTTCTACAACGCCTGCTCCGGGCCGATGCTGTATGACATCGCCATCACCATCAACGACTGGTGCCTGGACGCCGACGGCGGCATCGATCTGCCGCGCGCCCAGGCGCTGCTGGGGGCGTACGCGGCGCTGCGGCCGTTCACTGCGGCCGAGGCAGCGCTGTGGCAGGTGATGCTGCGCGTGGGTTGCGTACGCTTCTGGCTGTCGCGCCTGATCGCGGCGCGGGACTTCGCCGGCATGGACGTGACGATCCATGATCCGAGCGAGTTCGAGGTGCGTTTGGTGCAGCGTCAGCAGGTGGCTTTGAAGTTGCCGTTTGCGCTGTAAGCGCGGCGGCCCTATCGCGGGACAAGTCGCAGCGGCGAACCGTCGCTCCCACAGGCACGGCACTGAAC